>JAYEPK010000242.1:0-15603 GCA_034723935.1 Thermoplasmatota archaeon | reverse complement strand
GTGGAGAAATGTCTGAAGGATGCGGGGCTCTCAAGAAAACTTATCGACAAGGATGCATCGAAATTGTCAGGGGGAGAGAAGAAAAGGGTCTCGCTGGCACGCGCTCTGGCCCTCAAACCGGATGTCCTCCTCCTTGATGAACCGACAGTTGGTGTAGATCCCAGGAAGGTCGAGAGGATGGAAAGGACGATACTGGGTTTCACAAAGGGAAGATCGCTCACCGTGATCTGGGTCACACATGATGTTCAACAGGCAATGAGGGTCTCTGACAGGATAGCGAATCTAAAGGCAGGGAGAGTGAAAAGCGTGGATAGGGCTGACAAGTTCGAATGGGAGGGAGCATATTGAACGGGATACCATACACATGGCAGGAAGGTCTTGTTATACTGGCTCTGGTAATGGTCCTGTTCATAGCCGTTATCATCATTTCCATCTGGAGAAAGATCGGGATAGCAAAGGAATATACCATCGCACTATCAAGGGGTGGAATACAGCTTTTCATTGCGGCTACCATACTATACTTCCTTTTCGAGTTCGATTACTGGTATTACCCGATATGGTTTTTAATCGCTGCGATGGCCGTGATGGGGGGTTATACCTCTGCAAAGAGAGCCGGCAAGATGCCAAGGGCCTATCGAATAACCACGCCATCTATACTTGTAGGAGCTACTGTTGTTCTCACTGTACTCGCTGTAACCGGGGCCATGCCAGGTAAACCGCAGTTCGTCATTCCACTTGCTGGTATGGCTTTCGGGAATGCAATGACCATCTGCTCCCTTGCGCTGAACAGATTGGTAAGGGAGTTCGAGACGAACAAACCCACCCTGGAGACGATGTTATCCCTGGGGGCAAGCTCGAAAGAAGCGATGAAGGAATATTCCAGGATGTCCGTAAAAGCTGCATTGATACCAAATATGGATTCCCTGAAGACCCTTGGGATCATCTTCATACCGGGAGCAATGGCCGGTCTCTTGATCGCGGGAACAGACCCTCTCCTTGCTGCAGAGTATCAGATAATAGTTTACCTGATGATAGTCGGCGGGGGGATCATAACCTCTTTAATGGTTGTGACCCTGGCAAGAAAAATGCTGTTCACCAAAGCCCATCAGATCGCCGAGTGGATTTGAGAGAAACCCTCATCGATGATCCAGGGGCATGTACCCATCGCAGATCCATTGTCGCAGATATGCTGTAAAAAAACAATATCAATTTGTGTTCAATAAAACTGACATACTGGATCAATTATTCCCTTTCATGATGAAGAGGAAAGGTATTGTATTGGGCATTTTCCTGACTTAGTTTCTCTTGAATTTTGGTTTGTATCCGGAATATATGTCCAATATTGAATCCCACGCATTTCTGAGGTTGCAGAAAAGACCTTGGGCCCAATCTCTGTTGTTGTTTCAAAAACATTTAATATGATTATGTTCATAATCATTATAAAAATAATCATTGGTGATCACCATGGAATTCTTTGGCAGAAAAAAAGAACTGGAAATGCTTGAGACGCTATACAGGAACACTCCATCATTCGTCGTGCTCACCGGTAAAAGAAGGATCGGAAAAACAGAGCTCATCAAACAGTTCTGCAGGAACAAGAGATCATTATATCTCTATGTCGACAGCAACAAGAGTTCGGAGATACTTCTCGAAGAGTTCGAAAGAGAGATAAGGGCTATTCTGGAAATGGATGACTATATACATTTCGACAATTTTGGAGAGATGCTTGGATTCCTCTTCATCCAGAAGGAAGAACTTGTAATTGCAATAGACGAATTCCAGAGATTCAAAAAACTCGATCCCTCGTTCATAACCGAACTTCAGAGGACCTGGGACATGAAACAAAGCGATTCCAAAGTAATGCTGATCGCATCGGGATCGGCAATGGGAATGATGAGGGAGCTTTTCATAGAAAGAGGATCACCACTTTTTAAAAGGGCAGAGATGATCATGAATTTGAGACCTTTCAGGATCGATGAGGTATATAATATCCTGAAGGGGATCGGGATAAAAAAAGAAAAGGAAATGTTCGATCTTTACTGCCTTTTTGGCGGAACGATATATTACTACAGATTGATCGAGAAGTTCGAGGTAAAGGACTTCAGGGATACTGTTGAAAAATTGCTTCTGGATGACCTGGCTCCTCTCAGGACAGAGATCAGGGATATACTGATAGAAGAGTTCGGCAAGTCCCATGCCACTTATTTCGAGATCCTCTCAGCAATGGCCATGGGGAAGACCACCAAGAAGGAGATCGGCGATAGAACCCACATATCCTCGACCTCGCTTTCACCATATATCTTCGATCTTAAGGAGATCCTTATGATCGTGGACCATGTAATACCAGTTCTCGAGGATAGAGCGCGTACAAAAAAGGGCATCTATGTTCTGAGGGATAACTTCTTCAGGTTCTATTTCAGGTTCATATACAGGAATATGAGTATCTACCAGATCGGAAGATATGATCTTATCTCAAGCAAGATAGATGAGCAATGGGATGCCTTCAAAGGAAGGATCATCGAGGATCTGGCACTGGAATATGCTGCAAGGACATGGATAGAGGACTATCCGCAGATAGGAAAATACTGGGACAGGAAGGGGAACGAGATCGACATATTGGGTGTTGACAGGAAAAGGAGGAAAATTTTCCTCATGGAAGTAAAACTCAGAGAACTTTCAAAAAATGAATCATTGAGGATCATCGACAATATGAGGCGAAAGGCCGAGATCCTCCCTTTTAGGTATAAAGAGATCTCCCTGGGTCTTGCAGCATCGAAGATCAAAGGAAGAGAAGAATTGGAAAAGCTTGGACACGTGACCCTGACCCTGGATGATATTGTCAAACGGAGAATAATTGATATTATCCATCAATCATGATTGCATGATAATTGGATCCATGAATACAATGGGCTAAGTTACCTCCCAAATGAACTGCATTTTCAAAGGTTAGTGCTATCGTCTGAAGAACAGGAAGAAGATGGGATTGCTCGATAGGAAAAACAGGGAGGTCGAATAGGAAATATGTACGATGGGAGAAAAATCCCCACTTCAACAAGGCCGACCCGTCATCAACTGGTGATGTCAACCCTATCGAAAAAGATGCTGTTCATGAAAGCCTAACTGGTCGACGAATGGCTTTGAGAGAACCCCTCATCGATCTTGAGGAGTATATTCTTCGTGACCTCTTTTCGTCCCCTGGTCAGGTAGAACATGTGCCCTCCCTGATAGGGATGAGCTTCGATCCCTCTATTCTCTATCACCCTGGGGGATATGATCGTGTCCTTCGGAGAATAGAACACAACATCATTCTCTTCCGGAGGAGGTATGTTCTCCTGTGCCTTGAAGAACTGCTCTATGGTCCTGAAGGAAACTAATTTTGGCATCCCCTCCATATCATCATCCACAGCGAGCTCGCCTGCCTCCTCCTTGTCGAACTGTCTGGGCAGTAAGGGTTTGGTTATGCTGGACAGGACATTCACCACTGCTTTGTGACCCTTACCGGACCAACGATCATTAACTGCCCAGAACGGTGAGAGGAAGATCCTTCTTCTTGAACCATGCATGTAGGCAAGGGTCAATCCTCCAAAGGAGAACCCCGCTGCAACATGCTTCCCCATCTCCTTTTCGACCTCCAGACAGGGTCCCAGCACTTCATTCGTGAAGTCGTTCACCCGGGTCGGGAGCTGGATGTAAGTCACATCCAGATCATGGTCCCTGAACCGGTTCATGTACCATTTTACCCCGGGCTGTTCGAAGGTGCCCCCGTACCCGTTGATGAACAGCAGTCTATTCTCCCCTCCGGGGACTCTCCTGACATTGAATTCCAACGGCCTCCCTGTCACGATGATGGAATATGAAGCTTCATTAAAACATTTGGCCATTCTTCCGCTCAGTGAGAAATTGGAAATATCCAAAGACCGATGTTTGAACATCGGGCACGGGTGAGATACTTGAACGACAGGGGTTCCTTCGGTTCGAAGAAGTTCTTCGCAATTTCAGCGGTCCTTATACTTCTGATAGTTGGTATCATTGTCTTCAAGGGCATTGTTCAAAACGATACGGAGAGGGAGGATCTGGACATAGGAGATGTCCTGAACCAGACCTCTGTCCGGAAAGGAATGCCGTACAATGTAATCAATGCAGATGGAAATTTCAGATATTCAACCGTTGTTGCGACCCCTGTCGCCTGTCATTATGATATCTCAAGAGGAACCTCGGGTCTGCTCCCCCTTCTGATAAAAGGTGACGAGGGCGCAAGCAGGTTCGAGGATATGACCGGCAGGGGAACGCCCCTTTTGATCTCGATCCCGGATGATCCCCTCCAGGCATTCATGAAGAGTGCAGATATCGCAAGGACCGTTTTCGTTCGCTCATCCGGAATAATGCTCGTTCCGAACTGTGACATTGGATACGAGCTTTCACTTGCTGCAGCTCCGATGGCGTCTTACCTCAACATACCAATTGTGGTTATTTCAAGCAGGACCGATCCGTATGATCTGGAGGCGCTTGCAGATGATCTTTCATCGGATTACCTGATGACCATCGGGGAGCATGCATCGTTGATCGCAAAAGGGATGGATATCGACAGAGTGCCTCTTCCTGACATGGAATCCGTGTGGAACGCATCGGCAAGGGTCGTTCAGGACAGGTTTGGAAGATTGGATTACATCACAATGACCAACCCTGGTGATACGGTCTCCCCTGATATACTGGATGTGGAGGTGACATCTCTCGAGCAGAATGTGAACTCCGTCCTTTTGGATACCAGCTCGAAGGACATCGATCTGGTAGGTGAATCGGTCAAGGTCCATCCCATCGATGTCCCGGACGGGATCGTAGATCTCAGGATATATGTCAACTTCTCGGATCTTGAGGGACACCCCCTCGATCCCCTGAAGACCGCGATCGGTGTCGAACCCATGAGCTTCATCACCCTCATCGATCCACAGGGAAGGATCGCCGCTTCCGCTCCGAGCTTCTCGGCGTCTACCGGAAAGAACTATGCGGAAACGATCGTCGTTGACAACCCCGGCACATACTGGTTGGAGGTGAAGGTGTACTACGGTGTGAAGGGGCTTTCGACAATGGGCGGTACATCCTTTGGTATCTCGAGGATATCGGGGTCCTACAATGTGGAAACCCATTCGGCCGTGCTTGGAAGTCCTCATGTGCCGTATTTCGAGGGATCATCAACGATGGCCCCCTATCTGAGCGCCTCGAGGGGCGGTATGGTACTGTCATCCGGATCGTTCTCTCTCCTTGATGAGGAATATATTGAGAAAGCCGATGGGCACAGTACGGGCCCCTGGTATGACAGCGGGCTCCTTCACGTTGCGAGGGAGAAGGTGGACCGGAACGTCCAGTTCCTGAGCGACATGATAGAGATGCTCCCACCGGAGCTGAAGGATACTTACCTAAGTGACAGAGGGTGGCTTGCCCTGCTGGGTGGTGGGAACATGCTTCCGATGTATTACGAGGACAAGGACCCCAGCTGGGAAGAGAACCCCGTTTGGGGAGTGGGTTGGGCAACGGATGTCCCGTATTCCCTGGACCTGAACCTCTCGGTCGGCAGACCTCTTGGAAGGTCGCTTTCCGATATCTCGGCACTGATCGCAAGGACCCTATTTTACAGAGAATACACCGAGAGTTTCGTCAAGGTCTCCGAGGAGAGATACGGCTCCTCCGGCTCCTTCCTGGACCATTTTCATTTCCTTGCCGGAGAGGGAGGTGGGAGAACGGGGTGGCTTTTCCACCAGAGGGAGTTCTCCGGAGTTGCAGAGAGCCATGGTTTCACATCAGAGGTTTACATGCAGGATTACGAGAACGACAGGCAGACCCTTGTGGAAAAGGGAGCCTTCGAGAGAGCGAACTACTTCGAGATGATCCTGCACGGTGACTGGTCGTGGTTCTCACCGGAGCTAAACGGATTTGACAGGTATTCCACCGGTGTGAAGGTCACGGACCTCATGGAGAACTCATTTGACTGGGAACTCGGTCCTTCGGTGTTCAATTCAGGTGTCTGTCTGCTTGGAAGGCTGGGAGGGCTCAGACCAGAACAGTCCATTACACAAGCATTCTTCGCATCCGGAATAAATGCATTTTTCTGTGCAACAAGGTCCACCGGATCGGAGGCGAAGGCCGGTCCCATCGAGGAAGCTCTCCTTTTTGATGACCTGTCCGTTGGAGAGGCGATCAGGAAGGATAAGAGGGAGAATCCAGCTGTCCCGACATTTTATGTCCGAACACTTTACGGCGATCCGGCGTTCAACCCTTATGAACCAGAGAACGGATTTGCCGGTCAGGGAAGACCGGTAATGCTGAAGGACCTTTCCATGGAGCTCCGATCCGTTCAACTAATACCTTCTTCAATACCAAGAGGTGGAATCGAATGAAGCATATATTGGTCATAATGGCATCCCTGTCACTGCTTGTTGTCATTTCTCCAGGATCTACCGGGGACATGCCAATGGGTTCTGACATGCCCAAAAGGGCACAGTCGTTCACGAACGTCTCGATCGAGGCAGGTTTATCCGGATACAGGGGAGATAATCTTGCCTGGGGGGATTACAACAACGATGGATATCTGGACCTGCTGGTTCGAGGACCATCGTCGAACTACCTCTTCAGGAACGAGGGTGACGGCACATTCGCCGATGTCTCAGACACGTCCGGAGTGAACATAACAAGAGGTTACTCCCAGTGGGCGGATTATGATTCCGACGGATACCTTGACTTTTACACCGCAGGAGATGATGATCATCTGTTCAGGAACAACGGTGATGGGACCTTCACCGATGTTACCCTGGAAGCAGGGAACCCTTCCGATGGTCTTCCGACCGAGGGGATCGCCTGGGGAGATCTCGATAGGGACGGATATCCGGACATATTCACCGTTGGCTGGAGAAAACCCGGAGACCTGCAGTGGCCCTATGCGGGGGAAAGGGACAGATTATACCACAACAACGGTGATGGGACCTTTACCGATATCTCTACAAGTGCCGGACTCAGACCCAGATCGACGTCCTATGCCGGTATGGGTGTTGTCTGGTGCGATCCGAACGAGGACGGTTGGCCGGATATCTACGTAAGCAACTATCATCTCAATCCGAACCAGCTCTGGATCAACGACAGGGATGGAACCTTCACCGATCGGGCATTCGAATACAACCTGACCGGGAAAGCGACCGAATACCAGGGGAACACCTACTACGGTCATTCCAACGGTGCCGGCTGGGCGGATTTCGACAATGACCAGGACATGGACCTCTGGGTATCCCATCTCGCTCACAAGGACGACGAGCAATCGGGAATGAACAGGGGATATTATTGTGCTGATTCCCAGCTGTTCGAGAATTCGGGACCTCCATACCTGGACTTTGAGGATATCAGGGTGGATGCTGGTATCCCGATCACACCTTCCGGGACCGTCGTCCAGGACCCGGATACCATGAATATGATGTGGAAGGATGAGGATTATTTCGGTGTGGCCTGGGGGGACTGCGACAACGACGGCGACCTTGACCTCTGGATCCCCCAGGTGAAGACCTATTCGTTCTGGGACCATTCCTTCCTGTGGGAGAACGACGGCGACAAGACCTTTTCCGACTCCACCGATGCTTCCAATTTGAAGGTCTGGTCCAATACAGGAGGCACCTGGGTCGATTACGATAACGACGGTGACCTTGATTTCTGCACCGAGGGAACATTTCCGTACAAAGGCCTCAGGGAGCTTCACCTCTTCGACAATCCCGGAACCTCCGGACACTGGCTCGAGCTGGACCTGAAAGGTGCCGGAGGTGCCCATCAGACCTCGACAGATGCGACAGGGACGAAGGTCGTCCTGAAGAGCGGGTCCGATACCTTCACAAGGTATGTGGGCGGGGACTGCGGCGGACACGGCTTCCAGCAGCCGCAGAGACTCCATTTCGGACTTGGTTCCCGGACCAATATCGACGAGATGTTCATCCACTGGACCTCCGGGAGGATACAGAGGTTCAGTGATGTCTCTGCCGATCAACTGCTTACCATCAATGAACCGACGACCCAGCATGTGGATCTGGATGCCGTTTCGTTCTTCGAGGTCGATGAGGATGATACCGTGTCCATCGATATCGATATCTCGGGGGCATCGATCACGAACATGTACTGGGACATGGACAACGACAGGGTCTTCGAGACCGAAGTGGAAAAGGAGGATGTCGATCTTGCATATTACTCCGAAGAGATGAGGTGGCTCAGGTTCCGGGTCAGGGACAGTTACGGGACCTACTGGGACCTTGAACCTGTGATCGTGAATGTGACCAACATTCCACCGGATATGAGCATGCTGGAGAGCCTTGTTCTTTACGAGGGTGAGGTCTATCATATGGATCTTTCTCCTTATGACACTCCTTCGGACCTCGAAAATCTTACGATCGAATGGCAGATCGATGATCCCGGGAACTGGATCATCGGATCATCGGTCAAGGACATCTCATTCGAGGACCAGGGCACCTACACATTGAATGCCCGCATAACAGATGATGACGGAGAGCAGGTTCAGGGAACCACTCTGATCGAGGTTGAGAACAGGATGCCCCATGTCTTACTGAATGCCTCCGATGAGATCATCGACGAGGACGGTTATGTTGATCTGGAAGCTACGGCTGTGGACTCCGAAAAAGACCTGGAGGAGATGGAGTATTGTTTTTATTCAGGTGATGGCAGGTCAACGGGATGGATAGATGAGAACACGACCAGTTTCCTTTATCAGGACAGAGGAGAGTTCAGGATCGGTGTTGAGGTAAGGGATAGGCACGGCGAGATAGCATCGGACTCTGTCAATATCACTGTAAACAATCCTCCACCGGAATTTTATTTCGAAGTGGTTGATAACGAAACTCAAGAGGATGAAGAGGTCGAGTTCCGGTTATTGGCCTTCGACACCTTCTCGGACGATGGCGATCTTCAGTATCGTATGGATCTTGACGATGGATACGGCTGGTCGCAATGGCAGGATTACATGGAAAAGGAATACAATCTGCCTGGCTCATACCTCAAGGAGACCTATATGAAGATCATACATGAATTCACCTTATCTGGAGTTCACGATATCAGGATCCAGGTGAAGGATGATGACGGTGACCTTGAGGAAGATAGATTGGACCTGATCGTCAAGAACGTTCCCCCTTCCGCTGAGATATTTGCACCGGCAGAGTTCAGCATCTATGAGGACAGGTCATTCACACTGACAGCTGAACTATCGGATACTTCTTCGGATGTTGACGATCTGGAGCATAAATGGGTTTTCAGTGATGGTACGGAGACCGAATGGTCAGGGAACGACCCCTATGTAGATCATGTATTTCGAAATATTGATGAATGGTCCGGGACCTGGGTCAGACTCTACATCAGAGATGATGATGTGGAAGTGAACCTGACCGAGTATCTCAATGTCCAGAGCATGCCGCCTGTGGCAGATCTTTCTGTCAGTTCAAAGACCGTGAACGAGGATGTGACCGTTGTCCTTGATGCCAGCGCCTCAACCGATTCTGCAAGTGATATTGACACTCTTGAGTTTCAATGGCATATCAACAATGACAGGATAGAAGGTGGTTCGATACTGAGATACACCTTCACGAACTCTGGCATATATGAGGTAGAGGTTACTGTGATGGATAATGACTACCTCAGTTCCGTTGATTCTGTGACCATTACGGTGAAGAATCTCATTCCCACGGTTTCCCTTCAGATGATCGGATCTGCAAAGATCAATGAGATCGTGGAGTTCGATGCCTCGGGAACATTCGATACTCCGACCGATATGGAGAACCTTGTTTACACATTCAACCCGGGTGATGGAAGCGATGCAATAGTATCATCAGAGAGCATTGTCAACCACTCTTACTCCGAACCTGGTTCTTACACCATCGATCTGACTGTCTCTGATGGTGACGATAGTTCAACGATTCAAGGAACCATAACGATCCTGGGTGTACAGGATACCGCAGAAGAGAGCAAAAGTTCCGCTTTGATAATGATGCTTGTCATTGGTTCATTCCTGATCCTTCTGCTGATAGGTGCATTTGGTACCGTTCTTGTCTTGAAAGGAAGAGCAGAGGTACCGCCTGTAACCGGGTCACAGGTTCTCCCACCCCGAGGACTGCAGATCGATCCTGTCCCATCCTCAAGAGCAGGTCTGCCACAGCAGGGATCCTCATCTACTTCTGTTGCCGGGCAAGTAGTTCAGGGGAATGGCCGGCAAGGTCAAAGAACTCCCTCACGTCCTCCACCTGCTCCCCCGATGGACCCGCAGGGTAGGGTCTGATAATCCACTTAATATCAGGAGTCCGGTATTTTTCAAGCCTTGGCCCCCCAACCCTCTTATGGGTTTATATTGCAGGTTCCCCTTTTGGTCCCTGGTGCTCCGCCATGTACATGATGATCACTCGATGGTATGGGACCTTCGTGTTCCAAAAGCTGGATCGGGAATGGAGGTCCGTGGATATTCTTCCTGCGGAGAAAGATCCTTCCCTTATCGCAAGCGAGCTTCAAAAGATCAACGAAGGAGAGCTCCTTGCCAGGGAGAGGGTGCTTTCGGAGAAATATTCCATTGATATAGTGGAAGAGGAGAGGCTTGGAGATGCTCTTGAAGCCGAACTGGGCACCGTTTCGGTTGAGCTGCCTTCTCCCGAGGAGAAGGGCTTTGATATGGGTCTGCTGGCTGAAGCGAATATGATAATGGTCTCGCTCCAAACAGGCACATCCGATGCCAACATACTCTCGGCGATCGGCGGGCTCACCGAGGTCGATGCTTCCCTGAACACCATCGTGGAGAGGATAAATGAGTGGTATACGAAGTACTGGCCCGGGATATCGGAATTCATTGAGAAGAAAGAGGTGATCTCCGCTCTTGCGGATTCTCCCTACCCCGAGAGCGTGCTCTCCGCTCTAAGAGAAAGCTCCCCTGATACAGCGGAGAAGTTGGAAAGAGAGGGGCTCCCGGACATTGAAGGCATCATCGACCTCTCCGGGATATCTCCACTTGCATTCCTTGCACTTTCACACTGGAAGGCAAGGGAAGAGATGGAAACATACGTGGGAGCGGAGATGGAGCTCTGTGCTCCCAACCTTTCCATGATAGCAGGACCGCTCGTCGGTGCAAGATTGATAGATTCCGCAGGGGGCCTTGAGAGGCTAGCAAAGCTTCCGTCATCGACCGTTCAGGTGCTCGGGGCCGAGAAGATGTTCTTCAAGTTCCTGAAAGAGGGAGGGAAACCTCCCAAGCACGGTGTCCTTTTCCAGCATCCTTGGGTCCACTCGCTCCCCCAGCGGAAAAGGGGGAAGATGGCGCGGTCCATCGCATCCGCTTCTTCGCTTGCAGCAAGGATGGACGCCTACGGCGGGGGAGATGCCTCCGGGATCAAGAAGAAGCTGGAAAAGAGAGCGGAAAGTATCAGGGAAATGGAGATAAAGCCCGGAACCGGAGGAGGCAGACAGCCACCCTTCAGGGAAGGTTGGTGGGCGAACAAAGGCGGAAGGAAGGGAAGCAGAAAGAGGGGGAGAAGGAAGAGGTAGACAAATGCTCAAGGATGATCTCCCGAAGAAGATGCACAAGAGGGTAAAGGAAGCCTTCGACCTCTGGGGAATCGATGAGATGTATCCTCCCCAGAAGGATGCCATGGGGCCCATTGCTGAAAAGGAGAACATTGTTGTTGCTGTCCCCACCGCTGCCGGAAAATCCCTGATCGCATATGTTGCGATATTGAACCAGGTCCTGAGAGGAGGGAAGGCGCTGTACGTCGTTCCCCTCCGGGCACTCGCTTCCGAGAAGTTCGAGGAGCTCAGTGAGCTCAAGGCCCTCGGTGTCAGGGTGGCTCTCTCCTATGGGGACTACGATGATGACGATAAAAGGCTGGAGGGGTACGATATTGTTGTGGCAACCTCCGAAAAGGCAGATTCCCTTCTCAGACACAAAAGCAAATGGCTCAGGAAATTGAAGGTGATAGTCGCGGACGAGGTTCACCTGATAAATGACAAGGGAAGGGGTCCGACACTGGAAGTGATATTGACCCGGTTCAAACAGCTGAACCCGGATGCGCAACTTGTCTGCTTGTCGGCGACCATCGGAAACTCCGAGGAGATCGCGGGATGGCTCGGAGCAAGGTTGATAGTATCAGATTTCAGACCGGTCCAGTTGAGTGAGGGGGTTCTTTTCGAGAACTCTGTGACCCTTGATGATCTCAAGAGGTTGGAGTTCAAGAGCAGGTCGGGAAATCCTCTGACGGACGCTGTACTGAACGGTATCGTCGATTCCGAGGACAAACAGGGTCAGTGTCTGGTATTCGTGAATACAAGGAGAAGCGCCGAGAGCGGTGCAGTGGAGATGTCCAAGGTGCTGTTCGGCTTCCTGTCCGGGGAGGATAAGGCCAAGCTTCGAGAGATCTCCGATTCCATAAAAGCATCCGATACAAGGATCGTGAAGAAGTTGAAGAAGGCCGTGCTCGGTGGAGCATCCTTTCACCATGCCGGTCTATCCCACGATCAGAGAACCGCTATAGAGAAGGCCTTCAAGGAGCGGAGGCTCAAGGTCCTCTATGCCACACCCACGCTCGCAGCAGGGATCAATCTTCCTGCAAGAAGGGTCATTGTTCGTGATTGGACCAGGTTCGAGAGCTCGAACCCAAGGGCTCCGATTCCGATACTCGAGATAAAGCAGATGTTCGGCAGGGCCGGCAGGCCGAAATATGATCCGATAGGTGAGTCATGGATCTATGCCAGGAAGGAGCGTGAAGTGGACATGCTGATGGAAAGGTATGTCTGGGGAAAACCTGAGGAGGTACTTTCCAAACTGGGTTCAAGGCCTGCTCTCAGGATGCATTTGCTTTCCTCTTTCTCAACAAATTACGTTCGCGACCTGTCCGAGATGTGGGAGTTCATCAGATCCACCTTCTATGCCTATCAGAACGATACCTGGAGGATTGAGTCGGATATCAATGAGCTTCTCGAGTTCCTCGAAGAGGAGGAGTTCCTTAGAAGGGACGGGGAGCTGATCGAGGCGACGGACCTTGGAAAAAGGGTGACCAGATTGTACATTGACCCCTTGTCTGCGGTTGTCCTCAGAAGGGCCTTGACATCGGGGACGGGAAAGCCGACGACATTTTCCCTGCTTCATGCCGTCTGCCATACTCCTGATGTTCCTCCGCTGTATGTCCGGGGGAAGGACACGGACCTTGTTACACAGAAGATGTACGAACATGAAGAGGAGCTGCTCATACCGATACCCGAGGAGCCGGAGGACTATGAATGGTACCTGAACTCCGTGAAGACAGCGTTGTTCCTGATGGAGTGGATCGGGGAGAACAGGGATGGTGTTGAAGCCTCCGAGGACAGGATGGAGACACTTTTCAATCTGGGGCCGGGAGATATCCGGAACAAGGTGGAAACGGCAAAATGGATCATATATGCGATGAGGGAGCTCTCGAGGCTCTACAATACCGGATTCACGAAACAGATCGACGAGCTCTCGCTCCGGGTCGAGCACGGTATCAGAAGGGAGCTGATACCGCTTATCCAGATCAAGGGAGTGGGAAGGGTCAGGGCAAGAAGATTGTTCGAAGCCAATTTCAAGACCCCTGACAGCATCAGGAAGGCTTCTCTGAACCAGATCTCTTCCGTCCACGGTATCGGCAGAGCGCTTGCGCTTTTGATAAAGAACGCTTTTGAAACGGGTGATGTATCCTTCGAGGAAGAGGAGGATGACGGTCCGAAACAGGCCCATCTGTTCGATTTTTCATGATGATCATTGTTGGATTGTTTGCGGGATACAATATGCTCCCATCCCTATTGGTCAGAGTTTTTGAAAAATAACAATTCTGTTTGTATTTGTTCCGGAGTGATTGTTGTTAATGCCCCAGATATTGGACGTTTTCGTGAACTCCTGTTCATTGATCAGAATTCCTTTACATTCAAATCCTGCTTTGATCCCCAACGGGACAATATATTCATCAAGAAGGATCTTTTTCCTTTTTACTTCTCCCACTTCAAAGGCGATCCACCCTTTGGGTTTGATAATTCTGAAATACTCCTCGAATACATCGGCCATAACTGTTGACCATCGGTCAACGTTCGAGGACATTGTGATCTTTTTATCGATATCTTCCGAATTGATCGAATTGAACCAACATCGGAGCCAATTATCTTTCGAATATTGGACAATGTTCAGGAAAGGGGGGGATGTTACCGAGAGATCCACGGTTTCATCACCGATCTCAGGGATATTTCTGGCGTCATGTTCAGTGAAAAGTGCCTTTTCCCCGGCAGATCGCAGATTTTGTCTGTCATTTGTTGAAATATTTCTTAAGGTACTCCTGGTTTTTTTGATAATGATCTTCTTGACATCCCTGTATAATGGTTTCTGGTCTCTTTTTTTATTTATCTTTATTTGACTTTCCTGCGATACGGCTTGATTGGGAGGCAGGGTATATACCGAGAAAAAACCGGACGAATGCCCGGTCAATCGATTCGTTGCGATCATGCGGATCCAATCATCGATCGTATCTTCTGTTCCTTCTTCTCTTCTTTCAAGCAGATATCCTTTCAATGATACGATCTCACTTTCCGTATCCTTATGATAGAACATTGAAAGATCGATATCAGCTCTATTTTCATTACGAAGATCGATCGAATGAAGCCTTTCCTCCACTTCTTTGATCGATGGAATGAAAAATCTTGGTTTTGAAAGTATCTTGCTGATCGGATTGATATCGTTCGAAATGATATTCCTGTTCAACAGGCCGGCTTCGATCATCGTTGTTCCCCTTCCACTGAAGGGATCGAAAATGACATCGTTCTGATTTGACAATAGATCTATGAAAAATCTTGGCAGCTGAGGTTTGAAACAGGCTCTGTATGATATCTCATGAATTGACGAAGCTTTCCTCTGTTTGAATGTCCAGAACTCATTGATATATTTCGGAATATTCATATTGTCGTTATTAAAATATTCGATCTTTGTTGAGATCCTTTCATCAGGAAATAACAATGGGTTATCATGCTCCTGAAATGTGAAAGACCTCAAATATTCGGAGAGCGAGTTATCGCCACTTTCGATCATGTTATCCTTCTTTACCAGATGCTGTTGACTTATAAATAACCCGCAGGGATGGGTGGGAATATTATTTTCATTCTCTCATACAAACAAGGAGATTTTCTCAGTGGTTGAAATTCTTTCTTGATTATCTCATATATCCGATGTATCGGTCCTTATTTGCCGGTCATCTTCGATTAGGTCTCCGATCAGGTCATTCTTTCTCTCTATTTCAGAAGGAGGCTGTTGAACACCAATATGGTTATCCTGCGGGAGAGCTTCTTCCGGAACTCCTTCTCCTTCAATGTGGGGAGATTCCTGTGTTGTTTCATCATACACATCCGTGTTTTGAAGCTCCGTTTCTGCCTGGGTAGAGGTCAGACCTTCAACCGAAAGGTCATCGAAGTCATTCTCTTCCTGCTCGGGGAGCTCTTCTTTCTTCCCTTTGCCTTTCATTACAATCACAAGAATTATGCCTGCTGTTATTAGCAGGAGAGCTATGATGCCAATGATGATAAAGATGATGATGGATTGCC
>JAYEPK010000241.1:0-3974 GCA_034723935.1 Thermoplasmatota archaeon | reverse complement strand
GGAAAATCCTGCTTCCGTGAAGTGTACCTCATACTGGCAACAATGATAAGATCGGCAAGCACTCCGATCATATCCATCCTTTCCCTGGACCCTTTATCATTCCCTATCATGTTTACTGCCGTAACCGTCCGGAGAAGAGCCGGAAAAGTAAACTCTATCAGTTTTCATAAGCACTAAAAAAAAGGTGACAAGCGACGCACATTGTAAGGAGTACATATTTAGATTAGATTTGATCCTTCAGCTTTAATGCGCCACTTGCTGAATTTCCTATGAGGTCGTTCTATAATAAATTTCGCACTCCTTTGACCTCCATTTCATAATCAAAACTCATTAACGGGCCCTGATCGGTTCACAACGGAGAAGTGAAGATTTGGTGTATTACCGAATCTTCATACAAAAAGGTAAGCAGCAGATCAATGATCCTCCAGAAGCTCCCGGATCAGGTTCCTTTGGGCCCTCCTCAGGGTCTTCATGTAAGATGATGATGAGATCCCTCTTCGTTTGGCAAGAGATGTTATGGTCATCCTCCTGTTATCCTCGAAGAAGCCGTTCTCGTAGGCATCCCTGAGTACATCATGCTGTATATCTGTGAGCATGTCGAGATTCGATGCCCCTGCAGGATCGAAGCTTTTGATGGATAGTATGTCCGCATCCACTTCAAAACTCTTCATCAGATCCACAAGCTTCGAAATATTCTCAAGGAAACCTATGTATTTAGCAGTGATAGAATCGGATTCCATCACCACGGGCCAATCGAAAAAAACCTTCAATTCCTCCATTATCATCCGGATCATATCGAAATACCATGGGTCCTCGCTGCCAAAGACCAGGTACATATTACCACCCTTTACTGCTCCCATATCTATGATCTCATCGATCAGGGAGCTTTTCTCCATCCATGTGAGATCAGGTTTATCCTTCCACTTGATAATGAAAAGGAAAGCTGTCTTCTCGGGCATGAAAGAGAGCGGTGCCATAACGGATACCTTTTCGATCGGGCCCATAAACTCCTTGTATCCAATGCTTCTGAAGTCCCTGGGGCGGGTTCGAATGGTGACCGCCTTCATCTGCTTCCCGGACATTTGCCCACCATATGTTTATAAAAGTGTATAATATATTAACCAGTATATAAATGCCGTAGCTTATCCATACACTGGAACATGGAACTGGAAAGGAGAAATATCGTAATTGTGGGAACAGGTCCGGCAGGATGTGCATCGGCCATCGCTGCCGGAAAGGGGGGTTTCAATGTAACGGTATTGGAGAAAAGGACCAGGGAAGATATCATAAACACCACCAATACCAGTTTCGAGGCTCTCCAAAACCTCACCCAGGATGAAGATGTCCTTGACATGCTTCAAGATCTCGGATTGGAAATTGATCCGGTATGTACCTACAAAGGTGCGGTTGTCACGGGGCCATCCGGAGGTGAGGTAAGGATCGAACTGAAGAGGCCGCACGGATATTTCGTGAGAAGGAAGGGAAGGGGGTCAATTGATCACCAACTGATCCGCAGGGTCGAAAAGGCAGGGATAGACATCCGCTTCGGATCAAGGGTCCTTGAGGTGTCGGAGAGAGGGTGTGTGAAGTATGAAGATGAGAATGGGATCGGGACGATCAATGCGAAAATGGTGATAGGAGCAGATGGCAAGGGAACAACCGTAGGGAAGGGGTATGTTAAAAAATTGAATAAAAAGGACATCGCTCTGGGTATCGAATATCATTTCCCAAATAAACAATGATCATGTGATCCGCTGACACCATTTTTCAGAGTTCATCGATTATTATCATGTTTGATAATCACAGGTAATAATCAGTACGAGAATAGACAGGACCATTGAACAAATGGTAAATAACTTCCATTACCATATCTCGCCATTCGGGTTCATGATGTCCGGGATGTTGGCGCTTCCTTTTGTTCATGGACCCTTCAAAAGGTGATCCACCATGGGTATAAGTCCGACAATACTGATAATGTCAATGATACTTGTATCCTCCACGACCGGTGGTCTTCTGGTCACCAATATCAATGAGATACAGGAAAAGGCCGAAGATGTTCTATCCGGAGTTATGAACGAGCTCTCCTGTGGTTTCACAATCATATCGATACATGCACATGCGACGGATGAGCCCTATATCGTGGACAGTATCCATTTGAAACTGAGACCTGGTCCGGGGTCCGATCCTGTCGATCTTGATGAACTGGTGATCGAGATCTCCACAAAGGACGATCTCATCGATGTTACAATGAACTCTACCGACGGATCCTACAGTTACGAGGAGATCCTTGATGATGACATGTCGATGAATTCAGGAATAATGAACGAGGGAGACCTTTTCAAGCTGATCATCCGGCTTGGTCCCATCTCCGCCAATATAAGGTCCGATTATCATCTTGATATGAGCATTGTCCCGAAGAACGGAGGTTCGACAAGGATAGGAGTGGTCTTCCCTGAACCGCTCTACAGCGAATGGACACGGTTGAAATAGGATCGATCCCAGCTGACATGTTGGATCGTCCTATCGAATTCCACATGACCGGACCATGAATAAGGGACCATTCTCTACGCCATCATCGGGATCTTTGATCTCCCGTAAGTTCTATCATCTACCCTGCTGCTGTTCAACAATATCCATCATAAGTGCGGCGGTGAGTATCAACCTGCTGTCAACCCTTTTATCAGTGAGATTGAGGGTCCAGGTATCTCCGATGATCTGGAACTTCTGAACAGCTTCTGCAAACTCTCCACCTTGATCGGAGAAATCATACCTCTTCGGGATCCAGCGAAGGAAACTGATGAACCTTCGAAGAACAGCGAAAACACTTCCTCTCTCCTCCACCGTTGCGATCTCGTTCTTGCTTGGATCGAACAACTTCCAGGTATCCCTGATAATCGATTTCAATGCTTTCCTTCCCACAAATCCGACCACCTCACCTGTCTGGGCATCCGTTACCCGGAATGTCCCCGACCAGTCAAGGATCTGTTCCTGTTTGATCAGCAGAAGCTCCCTTGTCATCGAGTCATCAGTGTATATCCTGATATCCTCCTTGAGCTTGAACAACTTTTGCTTGCAGAAACCTATTGACTGTCCACTTCCATTCTCGAGAAAATATTTCCTTCCGATCGTCAAGACCTTCTGTTTGATCACGTACTGGTTCTCATCCCACATTCCCATTAGTTCACCCGGACAAAAGAACCTTTTCTAATTATATCTAATTTTTCGTAACTCTAATGTCATTTTTGCGGGATCAACAATAAAAATGGAAAAAATTGATCGGATCTCATCGTTCAGAACACATACGATATCGTCCGATGACGCGATCATCACACCCATCAGAAATCTTTTAATACATGGCTCCCGCCTACTTACTAAAGAGGTGTCTAGATGAGATATCCAGGGAGAGATCAAAAGGTTCGTATAGCCGGAGATGGAACAAGGTGGAGATCAATATCTGTTCTGATCTCCATAGTCCTCGTATCATTAAGTTTTTCAGGCATCCACGGCTCATCCGGGGAGCCGGAATTGACTCCGACAAGGATGGTAAATGGTGAGATCGGTTCCATGCATGAGCTAAACCTCGGGGTCTCCGAGCTCGATGGACTTGTTCTGAACGAACAAGATGATGTGGAGCTGGAGGATTTGGAGGACCGTGTGGGAGAGGATTTTATTGACCTCTCCGGTTCATCAATGATCGAGAATATTAACCATAACGAGAGGCTGTTCGAGATCGAGCATGATTTCAAGAAGGTGTATGGAGGATATAATTGGGAGACCATCTACGGAGCGATCCCCACATCCGACGGTGGATATGCAGCTGTTGGCACGACAACTTCATTTGTTGCATTACATGGTATAAACCTATGGCTCCTGAAAATGGACTCCGATGGAAATATGCTCTGGAACAGATCCTTCGGTGGGACCACGAACGATGAAGGGAGAGGAATAACCGAAGCAGCGAACGGAGACCTGAT
>JAYEPK010000240.1:0-3987 GCA_034723935.1 Thermoplasmatota archaeon | reverse complement strand
TGTATCGCACTGAACGATCAGATGGAACCCGTTGTTGTGGTGGACAGCTCGGGTTATTCTATCATTTCCTGGGTGGATGATAGGGGGACGGATCTGGATATCTACACCCAGAGGATGAGCCCCGATGGCGAGATCATGTGGGGGGAGAACGGAACGGCGGTATGCACTGCAAGGCAAAGCCAGGGCAACGTGGATATGTTGGCCGATGGATCGGGAGGTGCATTCATGGTATGGGATGATTACAGATCCAAGTCCGGCAAGGACGTCTATGCAAAACATACCGACGCAGATGGTGTTACGTATTGGATGGAGAACGGCACAGCGGTTATTACCGGATCATATGTACAGGCCTATCCAAGACTGGTAGAGGACGGTAAAGGAGGCATTTTCATCACGTGGGAGGAGAATTTTCCGGATGGGTATGACATCTATGCGAGACACATCGGGATGGTCATCACATCGACTCCAGAGACAGTGTTCGATGAGGATTCGCTCCCGGTATTTGACATGTCCTCCAACGAGGATGTGAACGCCACATGGTCATTGAGCTCCGATGCTGATTGCTTCTGGATAGACCCTCCAACGGGTCTGGTCTCGGGAATGCCGGATAACTCCCATGTTGGCGATCACTGGATAAATATCTACGTGGAGAACAACGAGGGGATGTGGGACAGCCTCAACTTCACCGTTGAGGTGGTGAACATACCCGCTTTGATCACAACCCTGGAACCGATAACGACGATCAATGAGGGAGCTCATTATCTCTTTGATCTAAATAGCAGCGACGATGGTCAGGGGAACGTGACGTGGTCCCTATCGACGGCGGCCGGATGGCTTTCGGTAAATGCGACCTCGGGTGTCCTCTCAGGAGTGCCGGAGAACCGGGATGTTGGTGAATGCACTGTCAACGTGTCCGTATCCGACGGCAACGGGGGCTTGGACTATTTGATATTCAATATTACCGTGAACAATACCAACGATGCTCCGACCATCCAAAACCAGGGGCCGATGAACGTGACGGAGGATGAGCTTTTCACGCTATCTCTAAATGCTACAGATGTTGATCTTCCGGGGGATGTATTGACATGGAACTACACCACATCCGCATCCTGGCTTGGGTTCAACGAGACTTCACTTGTGATCTCCGGCACGCCGGGAAACGATGATGTTGGCGATTACTGGATAAATATCACCGTCGAGGACGGCAGAGGTGGCTCGGACATTATGAATATCACGTTGATAGTCGAGAACCGGAACGATGCCCCGATAATACTGACCACAGAATTGCCCGCGGTCTCCATCGATGCTGCGTATTCATTTGAGATGGAGGCTGTGGATATCGATCCCACCAACGATACATTGATCTGGTCCATCACGACCGACGCCACATGGCTCGAGATCAACTCTACCACAGGCGTCCTGTCAGGCACACCGACGGAGGACGACGTTGGTGTCGTGGATATCGAGATCACTGTCTCCGATGGTATGGGAGGGGAGGATGTGGTAATACTTTCTCTTGCGGTCCTTGGGGTCAATGAACCTCCGATGATCGACCCTGTATCGCCCCATAAAGGCGTGGTGGGCGAAACGTACCTGCTGGAGCTCTCGGCCACCGATAGCAATGGCGATACGCTCATCTGGTCCATGGTGACCGATGCGGATTGGCTCTCGATCAACGAGACAACAGGGGCCCTCTCGGGTACACCTGTCCAGGGGATATTCGATGTGACCGTGACGGTCGATGACGGGAGGGGCGGCTCCGATACGATGGCGCTCATTATAGAGATAGAACCCGAAGCGGTAGTTGATGATGATGATGAGGGAGACTATGATGCGGATGAAAAAGCAAGCATAATGCCGTTCATCTTCATAGGCGCCCTGCTCCTTCTCGTCGTGGTTGTCGTGATCGTCGTCCTGGCGAAGAAGGGATCCTCCTCTGATGGGTATGAGGAGTAAAAAGAAGATGCCGGATGCGGACCATCAACCCGACATCCGGCGCCATCAGATGGGCATCAGGAAAATACCTGCCGATCATATGTTTCGTTGATAACGAATGGAAGTGATCAATATCTTTCGTTAGTAACGAAAGGTATAAATCCTGTGATATGTATTGTTCCATAATGGATAAGCAGATCATTCGTGAGATATTACTTGATCAACAATCCTTCCTTGAAGGGAATGGCCATTTGGTTGAAAGAGATGTTGATCTTGGAAAAACGATCAACAGCAAGGAGATAGTGGTCATATCAGGAATAAGAAGGTGTGGGAAGAGCACATTGCTCAGGATGATATCTTCGGACCTAAATAAGAGCAAGTTATTCATTGATTTTAGCGATATTCGATTTACAAGCTTTTCCATCGATGATTATGGCCCTCTCGATGAGTGCGTTCTTGAGCTTTTTGGGGATGTTGCGGTATACCTTCTTGATGAGGTCCAGAACATACCAGTTTGGCAGCGGTGGGTGAATAATCTATTCACTTCCGGAAAGAAGGTATTCTTAACCGGTTCCAATTCCAATCTATTGAGTTCGGAGATATCCACGTATCTTACCGGTCGGAACCGGGTCATTGTACTTTCACCGTTCAGTTTTCGTGAATTCCTGAGGTTAAAAGATATCCATATTGACAATATTGACCGCCTGACGACCCGTGAAAAAGCCCTCACAAGGAGATCATTTGATGAATACCTGAGGACCGGCGGTTTTCCAGAGGTATTGATCCAGGATGATGTTGGCCTTGCCAGGAACTATTTCGAGGATATAATTACAAAGGACATCGTCGCCAGATACGGCATCAGGGACATTGGAGAATTGAAAGAACTGGCACTATACCTGATCTCCAACACCGGTTATTCCGTTTCATATAAAAATCTAAGGAATATCACCGGGATCAAAAGTCTTAGCACAATTAAGAGCTTCCTTGAACATCTTGAGGAAGCCTATCTTTTTCAAAGGATCAACAGGTTTTCATATTCGATAAAGAAACAGCGGGCATTACCATCAAAGATCTATGCTGGCGATGTCGGTTTCATAACGAGCACGGCTTTCAGTTTCAGCAAGAACAAGGGACATAAACTCGAGAACCTAGTCTTTAACCATTTACAAAGGAGAGGAAAAGAGGTGTTTTATCACCTTGAAAAGAAGGAATGTGATTTCATAATAAAGGATGGTCCAAAGGTGATCCAGGCCATCCAGGTTTCCGAAAACATATCCAATAAACTGACCAGGGAACGTGAGATAGAGGGACTGATCAATGCACTTGGTACATATGATCTTTCCGAAGGTACGATAATCACATCCGACGAAAACGAGGAGCTGAAAATAGAGAACTACTCGATCATTATCATTCCTGCCTGGAAATGGCTTCTTGAAGAATAGGAAATTCTGCCTGGGGTGCGGTCACCGTGGCTGTAGTGATGGATGCTTCTGTTGAAGATGAATCTGAAGATTCTGAAGAAAAGCTGGACGGTGAATTTAATGGGGAAGATTCGGATGAACCTGAAGATGGAATCGATGAGGAAGAGCTAGAGGAAGATCTAGACATAGATTAGTTCGACTAACTTATAAAATCATGATCACAGACTCCCGCATGAATATTGTAAAAAGGGAAAACCTCGACAAAAAGTCGAAGTTTTATTTTTACGATGCCATCAATATCGCAGTCCGAAGGAACCGATATTGCTTTGGGATTTACCAATTTTAATATACTCTAATTATTATTCACCGATATTCTGGTGATATTTGTGATTGCAAAGCATTCGACAATAATCGCTATACTCTGTCTACTCATAAGCGGACTTGGAGTATTTGGTACAGTTAGTGGAAATAACGACAAGCAAGATGTTTTTCCGACTCTCTCACCTCTTTTTGCAGGCGGAGATGGTTCTGCAGGTAACCCTTATCAGATCTCGAATGTAACAGAGCTTCAGTGGATGGGTAACACTTCGGACCTGGGTAAGCATTTCATTTTGATAAATGATATCGATGC
>JAYEPK010000239.1:0-4009 GCA_034723935.1 Thermoplasmatota archaeon | reverse complement strand
GAGCAATGACAGGATGGGACACATACTGGATCGTTTCCCAGGTTCTGAACCTCATGGTATTCGGACTCTTCTTCATTACGATGTTCCTTATACCATCCAAGGACAGGGTAAGATCGGGAGAAGCAGACTTCAGACTTGGCTCCCCTGTCATACCACTGCTCATCATTGTAATTCTTCTCTTTGCCGTAAGTATCCCGATCTTTGCAGTTTTCATGGTCCAGGATTTCCTCGTTGTAATTGGTACCGATTGTCTGCTCCTTGTCGCCGTGTTCCTTGTCACAGTGGATTACTTCTCCACAAGGAAGCTCTACAAGGAGATCACTGCCGGAGTTCAGGTCGAACAGGTCCAGATCGCGGGAACCGCTCCCCAGGGGCACCCACCTCAGCAGCAGCATCTTCCTTCGGCACAGCATCCTGCTCCTCAAGGAGCAGTGATGACCGTTGAATGTCCGAACTGTGGAGGACATATTCAGATCCAGGAAGGCTCAAGCGAGATAATCTGCCCTTATTGCGGTCTTTCCGGAACAATGTAACTGTTCCTTCGGTGGTTACTGACCTCAAGACAGGCTTCACTGCAGAGGATTCTTGCATTCAGGACACAGATACCAGTCGTTCTTTACAGGGGAGCCGCAGTTCGGACATGTGGTCATCACCGGATCGTCGGCTCCGCGGGCAGAGGGAAGATGCTCCCTCTCACCGGTATCCAGCGATGAACGGGAGCCTCCGGAGGAGAGCGATCTCGAATGACCTTCCGGAAGATGAACACCTTCTTCTTCCTTTGTTCCCTTTTTTCTGATCAGAATAAGAACGATGGCGATGAGTGCGATGATCCCTATCGATGCTCCCACGGCAATGTAAAGTCCGATCGAGCTTCCGCCACCGTCATCATCATCATCAACGTCAATTACCGGAGGTTCAACAAGGGTCAGTGAGATCGTCTGCTTTACCGAAGTGGTGAAATCCGTTTCGAACCAGTACTGCACCGTCCTGGTCCCGTAAGAATCGAAAGTGTGATTGATGTTCATGCCCTCGATGACCTCCCCCCCTCCAAGGTCCCATTTCACGGTCACAGGTATCTCCTCTTCGTTCAGCATGATATCCGCCCAGAAATTTACATCAAGTCCCTCCGGAACGGCTGTCATCTGATGTTCGTCATATATCAAATGGTTGAACTCGACCTCGACGATGGGAGCTCCATCCCCCGAAAGCACAAGGGTGAACTCCGTTACGACCGATCTGCCCGTGCTGTCTGTCACCCTGAAGACAAGTGTGACCTGGACCGTTTCGGATATCTCGCTTGCCGATATTTGCCATATCTTAAAATCCGAGAGGTCCCACCAGAACCTGCCGGTGTTCTCATCAAAGCCCCAGTCAACATTCTCCACGAGGTCGGCGAAGACGATCTGATCGACAAGAGGATCGATCTCACCTCCGAGAACATCGAACACACTGACCTCGTATGTCAGAGTATCATCCGGGTCCGGATCGTCACCACTTGCAATTATCTCCACGGTCTCCCCCTGCTCCCAGGCAGTTCTCACGGTCACGGGTATCTGAACACTGGGGTCATCAGGCGTGTTCTCGGCCTCTATCTTTATCAGTATCTCGACAGCATCCTGCTCCCCGCCGTCATCATGGACCTCGATCATGATCTCGTCACGTTCCCTTTTCACATCCTCGTTGGTGGGTATGATCGTTACCTTTCCCGTATTCTCATCTATCTCCAGTACCCCGTCCCAGTTGTCCCCTCCATCACCAATGTAGAACTTGAGCGGAACATTTTCCTTGTCCTCCGCAAGAACGCACATCTCGGTTACCTGATCCTCCTTTGCGGTAACACCCTCTTTCGAAAGGTCCAGAGAGTAACTGAAGGAGTTCCTTACCGTCACATCGTAGGTCCTTGTTCCCACCTTGACACCGGTAATCTCTGGCAGATCGTTCACCGGCTTTACAACAATGGGTCCTTTGTATTCGATGCTTGAATGCAGGTCCCTTGCCTGGATCCTTACGATCTCCTGTCCGTTCTGATCGGGTTTCGGTGTCACAACTGCAAAGGAACCGAACTCCGTAACGGAGATGTTGATCAGCAGAAGGTCCAAGTCCAGGTCACCGGTCCAATCCTCCCCGTCCCAGATCCAGAACGATCTGAAATCGTTCTCCGGGTCAACGAACATCGCCTCGAAACCGTTCAGAGGGAATTCACCTTCCACATCCTCCGTAAATTCAGGGATCCCCTCGTAGAGTGGATCCAGGGCGACCGGTTCATCGTCCCAGACGATCAGTGTATCATCTACATGGATCGGCCCTGTCCACATCATCGTCCTTATGGACCATGCAGGAAGCATGTCCGAAGCATTGAACATCAGAGCATGGGGGGAGTGGTCATCTCCTATCTCCTCACCTGTTGCAGTATAGCTGTACACCTTTCCGTCTGTGTAATCCAGGTCCGTGATGTCCGTCTCATATTCCATCATATCAATGGTTTCCTGCTCGAACGTATCCGGATCGATGACCATCTCCAGGAACCTCGGTGGATCGTTGTCCTCATCCGTATAGGTCACGTTGAACGTGAACTCCGAACCGAAGTGGCCCCCTGCCTCCTCATCGGGCCAGTCCGAATAGACCTCGATATCCGAGAGCTGAGGAGCATTGTTCGGGTCCTCTTCTCTGATATCCAGATCGACCGTGTAATTGGACCAGCAGGTCCAGTAAGGATAATAGACATCGGTCACCTGGCCTTCCTCCACCCGAAATGTCGCGGGCTCCGCTATCAGTCCGATGTAGGCTTCCCGGTGCTCTGCCGACAGCACCGTTGAAGGATAGTAGTATCCGATGGTCTGGTTCGCATTTGACACGAAGGCTCCCCCAGACAGGAACAGGCTCAGTATATGATGGAAATACATCCAGGTATCATCTTCTGTGTTCCACTCTTCATCCTCTCCCGGATCCCTCCATACGAAGAAAACATGGAGCCAGTCGTCCCACCTCATGCCCGTCTCATCATTGTAGAAACCTTCACCACCGGTCCTGTTGATCCTGACCGATATGTTCCAGAGCTTCTGCGGGTCGGATCCCTGAAGCTTGTACCAGTCCATCGGCTGGTATGCGGAATGTATATATTTCTCTCCGTCCGGGATGTCCGAAAGAGCGGTCTCAAGGGTGTTGGATGCGGGGTCGGTATCCTCTTTTTCCGTGGTATCTATTTCCAGAGAATATTTGATGGTAAAAGCCTCCCTTTCAGGGGCTCCCTCTGCGGTAAAGAAATTGAACGAGATACCGATGTAATACCAGCCCATCTCCGAAAGGCCATCCTCCCATCCGTTCGTATCCTCCTCTCCGACGGAGTTCCTGCCGGTCACGAAACGAAAGGTCCAGTTATCCGGAAAGTCCGGATGGTCCCCGTCGTATATCCAGCCGTCCGTATCATCCTGGTCGTCGAAGGAGGTCTCGAAACCGCCGACATCGATAATACCCCCGTAAGGGTCCGTGTAGAGGACGGAGATGTAGATCATATCCGCGTAATCATCGATCAGGTTCCCGGAGGCGTCCGTGGAGTATTCATAGAGACCGGTGTATGTACCCAGATCATCCGTGATGTCAAGAAGTGATACCGAGACGTTCCTCAATCCTTCGAAGGAGCCTCCTTCTTCCAGAAGGTCGACCACGTTAAACTTGTACCAGTCCCTGATGTCATTGGTTCCCTGGGGATCATAGGAGAGCTCTCCGTTTATCGTCTCTTTCTCCGAGGTCATAAGTGAACCGTTCGGGAAATCTCCGCTGTTCTGCTCCTTCTCCTCGTCGGATGCTCTTGAAAGAGAGGTCGTATCTCCTTCCGGAATTCCGTATGAGGCATTCAATGGTCTCTCCATCTTCGAAAATACCATATCAGATGAGATATCATTTATCGCCCTTGCTCCCTTGATATCTGCTCCCCGCATATTATCAGATATTATTCTCTCACCAAGGATCGTTGCTTCCCTGCTGCTTGCAGCTACGAGCTCTATGTCCG
>JAYEPK010000238.1:0-4011 GCA_034723935.1 Thermoplasmatota archaeon | reverse complement strand
TAATAAGGGGCATGTATGGACATGCTGACGTCGAGTTCTTCGCCAAGTTCCTTGATCAGGTCGAGCTCTTCCGGAATATCCCTTAAGGGTCTCAGAAGCTGTACTTCCATTGCATCCAACTGCAAAGCGTGGATGTCCTCGATCCCATCCTTGAGGGTCCTCCCTTTACAGGAAAGCGGGATTCCCGCCGGACCGAACCTTATTGTCATTGATAAATCACTCCATTTGTAGATGTTACTTGTCCTCTGGAACCCTTCGTTTCTTGTACTGTATTTATTTTGAACTTGATCCTATTTATAGTTATTGAATGGCGCGGTCATCAAAGTGTTATCTTCCCCTTCTTCAAGAGCAGATCAACAGCCTTGTCGGCAGCATCTTCCAGTTTATCGCCATCATAGAGCTCTTCCTTTACCATCTTGTTCTGATCGTTGATAATATCGCGTGCATCTCTTCTCAGTTTATCCCTTTCCTGTCTCATGCCCATGACCTTTTCCCTGAGGTCCATTGCCTTCTGATGGTAGGAATCCGCCTGCTCCCTCTTGTCAAGGTTCTCCTCGTGTCTCTTGTCCGCTTCTTTTCTGAGATGGTCAAGTGTGGGTGAGAACTCATCAAGCTTTTCGTGGATCTCCTTGAGCTTTTCGTGGATCTCCTGCACCCTTGCATGCTCCTCGTTCGCAAGTCTCTTATATTCTTCGATCTCCTCTTCCTTGGTCCGGGATTCGATCACAACTGCCTTGTATTCACCTTCGCTGGATCGAAGCTCTATGATCTTCCTTCTCTTCTCGTCTATGGATTTCACGATCTCCCTTTCCTTCTCCAGTGAATGGGCCTTGGTCTGGTAGAGCTCCTCCAGTTTTCTCAGTTCGATCTCCAGGATCCTTTTATCTTCATAGGGGTTGATATCCTTCCCCTCGCCGTCCTTCTTTCTCTTGATGCCGAGGAGGTCCCTGACCTTCTGGTTGAAGGAATCCCTTCTCTTCTTGGCTGCTTTCATCTCTTCGAGAAGTTGGTCCTTCTTCGATCTTATGTCCTGTAGTTGACCAATGATGGCCTTTCTCTTTTCATGAAGGTCGTTCCTCATTTCCCGGAGGACCTTTGCCTCCTCGTTGAAATGGTCCCTTCTATCGTACAATACCTTCAATCTCTTTTCAGAATCGGAGAGTTCCTTAAAAAGTTCCTGGGGGGTCTCATCGGAGGACATGTTATCACCAGGCCGGAGGGAGTGTGGTAAATGTGAACTTCTATTAAAATGCTACCTGGAATTATCAGATCCGATCGCGATCTTTCCCGCAATTGCACCCGCCACGAACCCGGCATCTATGTTAACGACCGCGAGAGGGGAGCAACTCTGGAGCATGGCGAAGAGCGCGGTCTCGCCTTTGCCGTGTATTCCGTACCCGGTCGATACGGGAAGTCCGATCACCGGCACCCGGATAAGACCCGACACCAACGTTGGAAGAGCCCCTTCCCTTCCTGCTGCAACTATGACCACATCGGCTCCCCAGTCATGTAGTTCCTTTAAAGGTCTCATTACCCGGTGGAGCCCTGCAATTCCCACATCGTTGAAGGATTTGACCTCGCATCCCATCTCCCTCACGGTGATCTCCGCTTCCATAGCGACCGGTATATCTGATGTACCGGCTGTCAGTATGCCTACTTTCCCTCTGTTCTTCTTTATCTCAAGGTCAGTGTTCCTTGCAACAAGGAACCTGGCCGTCCTCTCGTATTCGAAAATGGTCGCTGTATAATTCGCCCGGAGCTCCTTTTCCATCTCATTCCAGATACTGCTCTCCAGACGGGACACGAGAACACGTCCGGTCCTGTCCAGGAAATCTCCGATTATACTGATAAGGTGTTCCGTTTCCTTCCCTTCTGCATGGACGACCTCGGGAACTCCTGTCCTTTGCTCTCTACCGGTGTCGATATTGTGAGATCCCTGCCCGTAGAACCTCAGTTCCAGCTCCCTCTTTGCGTCCTCGATGTCGAGCCTGCCTTCCACCAGGGCTTTAAGGATATCGTCCATGGAACTGCTATCATCTTTGCAGATATATATATGATGCTTGTGGGATCCCTGCAGAATATTTGAAATGGTGGAGCGTGTCCTTTGCAGTATGCTGGAAGGAACCAACAAAATTGATTATATGTGATGTGTCCAATCCAGTCCCGACAGGCTGTATGAGAGATGGAGGCCAAGCCGCTGTCCGGCAAAGAAAATGAGATAGCCACCGTCAAGAGAGATAAGCTCCTTGATGTGTTCAGAAGGTCAGTTCAGGTATCGGTTCGTGATGATGTGGAGATCATCGATACGATCGAACTTGAAGGAACAGCCGGGGCCCTGTCACTTTTCAGGGTCGGGGAGAACCTATTCAACCTCTGGCTCACGGGAGGGGATGGTGTTCCCATCCACGAGATAGATAAAGGGATGCTTCGTGAGATATTCGATTCCCAGATCAGTATCCTGGACGGTACGGGTCCGCTGAGAACGGAAAGCGATGTCCTCCTGCGCTATCAGACCTTTCAGGGTTGGGACAGCAGGATCGGGTCCGGGATGGAGGGGAGCTATGATCTTGTCCGGGATATGGGGAACCACGTGATAAGGAAAGTGACATCGGACGCATCCTTCATGATGGAGTTCCTGAGCAATGCAAGGAAGATGCCCGTGGGAAACTACATGCTCTCCAGGCTCAGCACAAGAGGGTCCAGACATGTACCTGCCATGCTCGGGATGTCCTACTGGGATGCGAAGAACGGGAACATGCCATGGATGAGGTTGACAGGACATCCGACAGGAACCACTCCGTCCTTCAGGACATTTCTCTCCAGGCTGAAGACGATCACCGATGAGTTCGTTGTATTATCGGGTCCAAGGGCAAAGAGATACCTTCTGGATCTCTCCATGTCAGATCATGACAGCTTCAGGGAGGCCGAGAGGATCGGAAGTTCCCTGGGGGAGCTCCATGGTTCTCTGCTCATGGACGATGCAGCATCATCGTCCACCAGAGGGAGGAGGAACCAGATATCTGACCTCTTCCACCTCTCCACCTTTACGATGACGGATGTGGGGACCACCATTGGAACAGGGTCATACTATCTCACGGAACTGAAGCGGGACTTCGTAAGGCTTCTGGGTGACAGGTCAAAGGTAAACCTTGTTACGGGAAGAAGGTTGAAATCCCTGAAGAGACCACCGGGGAAGGCCAAGGTAGAGGGGGTGGACGAGACCGCCCTGGATATATTCCGTACCCATTTGATCAAGAACGACCGCATGCTCAGGGCACGGTTGGGTCTGATCAGGTCGTTCCGATCATCTCCTTCCCTGCCTGCGGCCATGGACTGCCGTCTGGAGAGGGTCGAGGTCGATCCGGAAGGGCATCATATCTTTTCAGGTTTCGATTGGGACCTGTACGGAGTGGGGGAGGGAAAGCTCGTGAAGTTCCTTCCACTCAAGGACCTTGCCATGGTCCTGAACTCCTTCATGAAGGCCAGGTACCTGACGGCAAGGAGAGCCTTCAGGTCCATGGGCACAAAGTCGGATCCACAGCCTTTTAACTATCTGTTCCTGGAATACAACCTGTCGAAGGGAAGCTATACGGAGATGATGAGGGATTTCAATACGATGGGAACATTCGAGGGAAAGGAGATACCTTTCAGCTATGTCCAGAAGATATCCCTGGTCACAGCGCTGTGGTTCGATAGGGCCAGGAATTCCCTTGTGGGGGGTTATGTCAGGAAGCTCTCGGAAATGGGACACGATGAGCTGCTCTCCTATCCTGAGAGGGCCGACACGATAAAGGGATTGAGGATGATACAGTCCCTGATAGGTCTGTCCGAAGCCCTGAGGGTGCTTGGAAGTGGTCGTGTGCTGTCCCCGGCAGGTCTGGAATCAGACCTTCTGTGTGCCCTGTCCGTATGATGATGCAGGCTGGACAGTGAGCAGAAGCAAAAAGGCGAGTACTACTACGCATGAGACAAAAGGTCGAACTTCGTCCTGCCTGCATCATCATACGGACA
>JAYEPK010000237.1:0-4040 GCA_034723935.1 Thermoplasmatota archaeon | reverse complement strand
GGCAAATGTGGCTTCCGTCTTGCCGTATCCTGTAGGGGCAATTAGGAGCACATTTGCCCCGCTCCTCCAGAATATGGTCGGCAGGAAGGAGATCGGGATAGGGCTTCTCTACATCGCCCCGCTCAGGGCCCTGAACAGGGACATCTGGGAGAGAATGAACGAATGGTGCAAGGAACTGGGACTTTCGATGAGCGTCCGCCATTCGGATACGACCAGGGCCGAGAGGGCGAAACAGTCAAGGAACCCACCCGATGTTCTGGTGACCACACCGGAGACACTGCAGATCATGTTCACCGGTTCAAGGCTCCGGAAAGGCCTGGAGACCGTCAAATATGTGATCATCGACGAGATACACGAGATGTTCGGTGGTGAGAGGGGAGCACAGCTCGATATAGGGCTGTCGAGACTTCAGCACCTTGCAGGTCGGAAGGTGCAGAAAATTGGCCTTTCGGCAACGGTATCCAACCCCGGAGAGATGGCCCGCTTCCTTGGAGGGGGTTCAAAGGATGTGACCATTGTTCGAGGAAGCTGGAAGAAGGATTATTCGTTCCTGGTGGATTCCCCTAAGGTCACAGATGACGACAGGAACACCGCAGTCGTACTTGGATGCTCGTCCAAGGTTGCAGCCGTGGTCAGGAGGATCAGGGAGCTTCTAGAGGATGTGAGATCGGCTTTGATATTCGTCAATTCAAGGGACCTTGCAGAAGCCTTGACCACAAGACTTTCCATGTTCGACAGGGAGCTCCCCCTCGGGATACATCACGGCTCACTGTCAAAAGAGGCCAGGGAAGAGATGGAGAAACGGTTCAAGAAGGGGGAGCTAAAAGCACTTGTCTGCACCTCTTCCATGGAACTCGGAATGGATATCGGGGTCATCGATCTTGTCATCCAGTTCAAATCTCCGAAAGAGATATCAAGATTGATGCAGAGGGGCGGAAGGGCAGGTCACAGGGTTGGAGATGTGTCCCGCTGTGTTGTCCTTGCCACAGAGGCCGATGATGTGATGGAGGCTGGCGTGATCGCTTACCTTGCAGGATCAGGCAAGCTTGAAAAAAGGTTTTCGCGGTCCAATATACTCTCCGTTCTTGCAAACCAGATACTGTCCATGGCCGTTGCCGAGAAGGACATATCGGTCCCGACGATCCTCGAAATTGCGAGAAACACCTTCACGTTCTCGGATATTTCCGGGGAAGAGATCGAGAGGGTTGTACGCTACCTGAACGATTCTAGGATCATCTTCTATGACGAGGAGGAAAGGATGGTCCACGGCGGTCGGAGGTCCAGGGAGTATTTCTACGACAATATCTCGATGATCCCGGACGAGAGGGTCATGCTGATAAGGGACCTTTCGACCCGATCCATCATCGGCTCGCTTGACATGGACTTCGTGCTCTCGAACCTGGAGCCATTTTCCAAGTTCATTGTAAGAGGACAGCCGTGGAGGGTCGTCGACATCGGTGACGAGGAGATAACGGTCGAGCCGGTGACCGAACTTGGTCCGGTTCCTGCCTGGTCCGGCTCCGACATTCCGGTCCCCTGGGAGGTGGCCAGGGAGGTTGCTGTCGTCAGGAAGGATATCACAAGATGGCTCAAGGGAGAGACAAAGAAAGCATCTGCCCTGGACAGGCTCCCACTCTCGGGAGACGCAAGGGAGAGTGTTGTGGACCAGTTCCGCGAGATGGTGGAAGAGGATTTTGTAACGCCTGATGTGGATACTGCAACCATCGAGATCGGGATGGAGGGGATGGTCATCGGGGTCTGTGGAGGCAGCAGGACCAATGAGACCCTCGGCAGGTTGATCGCGTCCCTGCTCATGGCAAGACACGGCGGCAGTGTGATCGTTGATCACGACCCCTACAGGATCCTTCTTATGGGGGACCTCAGATTGAAGGCAGCGGATATCGAATGGGCTCTGAACAATCTGCCCTCGAGGGAGATGAAGAACATGGTTCCAGTTCTTCTCAAGAACTCCCCACTTCTCAGATGGCAGATGCTCCATGTTGCCAAGAAGTTCGGAGTTCTGGGCAAGGATGCAGATCCCGCAAAGTTCCCCCTGAGAAGGCTCATGGCAAGGTGGAAAGATACCCTGATCATGGAAGAAGCATTGAACAAGATCATACACGAGAGGCTGGATATTGTTCATGCCTCGCGCATCGTGAAGAAAATGGATTCTGGGAAGATCTCGATCAAGGTTCAGAGGATCTCCCCCCTTTCCGTGTCCGGTTCAATGGTCAGGGGAGAGTTCATGACCCCGGAGAACGCCGGTCGTGAGGTGCTAAGCTCCGTACAGGATCGATTGATGACCACTGCAGTCAGGTTGACGTGCATGAACTGCGGAGCTACCCTGAGAGCCACTGCCGAGAGGTCAAAGAGCATCATCGGATGTCATAAATGCGGTTCAAGGATGCTCGCCCCTCTTCATCCGGGTGATATTAGGACCAGAGCATCTGTCGAGAAGGGACTTGGCAGGAAGAAGCTCTCGGCAGAGGATAAGAAAAGGTTCAAAGCGGCCGCCATGGCCGCTCAGCTCTTTACCACCTACGGCTACAAGGCGGTCCTTTGCATGTCCGCGAGGGGAGTTGGTCCGAAGACGGCAGGAAGGATACTCGAGATCCTCTACGATGATGACCTGGAGATGATAAAGAGGATCTTTTCGGAAGAGGTGAAGTTCGCAAGGACCAGACGCTTCTGGGATTGAACATCTGTTCAAATCCTATTTATATGATATTGAAAGCTTATGACATGTTCCAACCGGATGGAGATCCTGGGAGGGGTGAGATGGTATCTGAAACGATAACGATGGATGAGATAATGACCCTTCCCTTGGATCTCTTCTTTTCTTCAGATCAGGTTCCGGATATCAAGAGAATGGCTCGATGCCTTGATGTTGAAGAATGTACAATTGATCGATATCTCAGGAATATGAAAACAGAAGGTCTGCTCGAAACCGTCAGGAAGAAGGGGGGAAATGTTACCTTCAAATTGACCTTGACCGGAACAGAGGTCGTTGAAAGGATTAACGAGATCATTTCCGAAACATTCCTCGATCCCGGGTCAAGTGGCTTTGCGAAAAAGGTTCCATTCAAGATGATCCTGGACCGGTTCACGAACCCCTACGAACGCATGGAGTTCCTGGTTCGATATTTCATTCGAAAGGAGATGGATACGACCAGAATAATTGAAGAGATCAAGGCCATGAGACAGGATTCAGGAGTCTCGATGTACATCAAAGAGGTACTCTCCATGGAAGGAGATAGTGATATCAAACTCATGGAAGAGATACTGAGATCATCAAGTATATACAGTGCGACATCTGAGGATCCAAAGAAAATGGGATCACAATCCAACCTGGACCACATGATATTGAGAGCAGAGGTACTGAGAAGAACGGGATCTGTCAAGAATGCAAAAGACATATATGACGCTCTCCTTCAGAGAAGTGCTGGATTGGAATCGAATAGATGGCTATTATGTTTTTCAGGATCTGTTCAGTGTATGATATACATGAACCATGAGGAAGAAGCTCTCAAGATGCTGGAACATATTTTCCATTCGATCCGAAATCCTGTTGAGAGGGGATTTCTGAACAAGATCAAAGCGGATATTCTGCAGGACCTGGATCGATATCAGGAAGCTTCGGAACTATACAGGTCCTGTCTTGGTATATTTCATAAGAGGAAATATCCCGTGATCAGAACATCGATCCTCAACAATCTTGGTGTTCAATATTTCAGAAAGGATGAAACAAGGATATCCACCGAACTCTGGGAGGACGCATTCAAGATCGCAAAAGGAACCGAACTCCCATACCTGATCTCCATAATATCGATCAATCTGGCAGATGCATACGGCCTGAATGGAAGATTCTACAAAGCGGAGCAACTCCTGAGGGATGCAAGGAAAGTGTTGAGGACGGCTCGAGACCTTGAAGGCCTTTCCGGAGTGGATTTCAATCAGGCCCTTGTATCCATTGAAAAAGGAGAGAAGGAAAAAGCAGTGAAATACTTCAATAAGGCTCAGGAGTTCCCCCTTTCTTATAA
>JAYEPK010000236.1:0-15836 GCA_034723935.1 Thermoplasmatota archaeon | reverse complement strand
CTCTCGTTGAACAGGGAGCCTGAAAGCCCCTTGAAGAAGGAAGTAAGGGAAGAGAGCGTTGACCTCTCGAGCTTCGATGCATCGAGCCCCTGCAGGAAATGCGGCTCTCCCACCAGATCGATCCGGAAGCAGCTTGAGGTCACTGTTGAAGGAACAAGGATAAGCATCTACGGCGTGAAGATAATGGGCGGTGAGATAACAAAGAATACCGCAACCAGGGTCGAATACGAGATCACCGGGAAGGAATGCTCGGAGGGGCACCTGTTCTACGATGATGTGGTTTTCCGCAAGAAGCCGATATGCCCCCTGTGTTTTGATCCTTTGATGGCCTACGGGACATCGCTCTTTTCATGTTCCAGGTGTAACAAGCACTTTCCGATGAACGAATGGCCGGATCCCGATCCTGAAAGAACGCTCAGGGAAGAGGGCTGGGAAGAGATATAGGCCTTACAGAACAATTTTAAAGTCTACAGAGTGATGTCTTGTGTATGTCCAACGGATATGACCGGCACGTTCGTGCGGTACAGGAGCTCAAGGAGGCGGAGGAAGCCTACCGGGAAGCAGATCACGAAAAAATGGGGAATGCCTCTTCCAGGTGTGTTGAACTGGACCCGTCACTGGGGAGGGCCTGGGAGCTTTTAGGGTTGTATCATGTGATCACTGGAGAGGTGGGAGAGGGCCGGAGATCCTTCAATATCTCGCTCGAGAAGAGGGGGTCCTTCCACATATCGAAGCTGGTCCTATCGATGATGGAACTCGATGAATGGCCAGGAGGGGCCGAACCGGAAGACCGGATGGACCAATTGTTGATAATGGGCCAAACATTCATCTCGGAAATGGTCTGGCCTGCAGCAGCCTTGTGTTATCTTGCCCTGGAAAGAGAGGTTAGATCGGACTGGAGGGTCTATTCGATACTCGGTCTGGTCCACAGGGAGATGGGCTTCCTGGTTCCCTCGCTCAAATATTATGATATGGCAGTTAAGGAGAGCGGAGCACCCGACGAGGTCGGTCATGACAGGAGTGTGGTCCTCTTCAAACTCGGGAGGTTCCGGGAAGCGGAAGAGGCTTTTCTGGCCGTTGTCGATAGGATACCACCAACACCGATGATCTGGAACAACATCGGTGCGGCCCAGGAGGCGCAGGGTAAGGATGAAGAGGCGTTGCTATCCTACCGGAAGGCCGTTCGCATCAAGGATGATTATTATCCTTCCATCTACTCGATCGGAAGACTTCTCCAGAAAAAGGACAGGATGGAGGAGGCCAGGGAATACATGGACAGGGCCCTTGATATCGAGGGCAGGGTCTACGACGTTGATGATGTCAAGGGTCGGGAGGAGAGGGGACGGGATGGGGACATACATGTAAAAGAGGTCATGACCGACAGGGAGACATGAGAGATACCAATATATTGGTAAGAACAAAACGTTTATTATCTTCCAATTTCTGGGTTGCATCAATGTCCACATCAGAGTTGGAAAGTGCCCTGAATGCACTGAAAGAGGGTCGTTTTGTACTTGTGTATGACGCGGACGGGAGAGAGGAGGAATGCGATTTCTTCCTCGCAGCCGAGTACTGCACACCTGAAGCTATACGAACCATGAGAAAGGAGGGAGGTGGATTGGTCTTCCTGATGGTAAGGCCGGATATAAGGGACAGGCTTGCCCTTCCGTTCCTTCAGGAGGCATTTCCTGAGTTCAAGGAAAAATATCCGATCTTCGGCGCCCTTGTATCTGATGATATTCCGTACGATACAAGGTCCTCTTTCTCCGTTGCCATAAATCATAGGGACACTTTCACAGGGGTCACCGATATCGACAGGTCGCTAACCGTAAAGAGCTTTGGTGAGCTCTCGCTCAAGGTCCCACAGATGACAGAAGCGGAGTCAATGGCGGAGTTCGGCGAGCATTTCAGGTCCCCTGGACATATTCCTCTCTGCATAGGTTCCGACAGGATCCTCGAAACCAGGTTTGGTCACACAGAGCTCTCATGTGCCCTATCGACAATTGCCGGTCTTTCAGGTGTGACCGTAGGATGTGAGATCATGGGTGATAACGGAAAGTCCATGCCCAGGGAAGAGGTCATGGAATACGCCCGCAGGAACAACATACCGTTCCTGGTGGGTCAGCAGATCATCGATGCCTGGAAAGGATGGAATGGGGATTGGAAGAAGGAATACAGACCAAAGCCCCATAGTGACATCTCACCCCACAAGCTGGGAGGGGGTGGAATACCCGACGGCTCATCAATACCGGTCAAGAAAGGAAGAAGGGTCATGGCATCGGGTGTGTTCGACCTCATGCATCCCGGCCATCTGCACTTTCTCCAGAAGGCAAGGGACCTGGGTGATGAACTCATCGTTGTGATCGCAAGGGACTCGACCGTACAGGCCACAAAGAGGCACCCCATCGTGAACGAAAGGGCGCGCAGGGAGCTGGTCGGCGCCCTTCAGATGGTCGATGCAGCCGTCCTTGGATACGAATCAGCCGAGATATTCAGGATCATAAAAGAGCTCCGTCCCGATGTCATTGCCCTTGGTCATGATCAGGCCATAGATGAAATGGAGCTGGAACAGGAACTTTCCAGACAGGGGCTTGATATGGAAGTGGTGAGACTCGACAGGAAGGCCGGAGATGTCCAGGCCACGAGCGAGCTTCTTGATCGGATAAAGAAGGAGCCCTGTGAATGAAGCGTGTCGGAGTTGTCGATACTACCTTTTCCCGTGTAGATATGGGGCGTGAGGCAGTTGAGGAGCTCCGGTCCATAGGCGGTGGTTTCAGGATATTAAGGAGAACGGTTCCCGGTGTCAAGGACCTTCCGGTCGCATGCAAAAAGCTCATTGAAGAAGATGGATGCAACATAGTAATGGCACTGGGTATGCCGGGAAAGGAGAGCATAGACAAGGTTTGTTCTCATGAGGCCAGTCAAGGCATCATCCAGGTCCAGCTGATGACGAACGTACATATCATCGAGGTATTCGTTCACATGGACGAAGCAGTGGACGAAAGAGAACTGAGACTCCTTGCCGTGAACCGAACAAGGGAGCACGCTGGGAACACCTATGACCTGCTTTTCAGACCGGAGAGGTTGAGAAAGAGGGCAGGGACCGGGCAGAGGCAGGGTTTCAAGGATGCCGGGCCGGTGGAAGGAAAAAGCACGATCGATCACTGATGGAGGAATTAAAATGACCGAAGAGAAAATCAGGATAGGGTTCGTGGTATCGGAATACAATTTCGATATTACCATGATGATGTTGGAGAGGGCAAAGGCCCATGCGGAGTTCCTGGGATGCGATATCGGAAAGGTCGTAAGTGTTCCCGGTGTCTATGATCTTCCTTTTGCACTGAAGAAGCTGATCGCAAGGGAGGATGTCGATGCAGCCGTGGCACTGGGCGCTGTGATAGAAGGAGAGACCGATCACGATGAGATCATAATGCAGCACTCGGCCAGAAAGATCATTGATATATCACTGGATTCCGGAAAACCAATAGGACTCGGGATAACAGGACCCGGGATGAGCCGGGGTCAGGCACAGGTCCGGATCGAGAACGTCCGCTCCGCTGTTGAAGCATGTGTTAAACTGATAAGGAACACATCTGATCTCTAGTCACGGTCCTTGAGGGCCTGCAGGATCTTCCTGGCCGTTGCTTTTCCTATTCCGTCAACGGCCATCAGATCATCTTCAGAGGCTTTCTCAAGGGTTTTCAGATCCTTGAACCTGTCCTTGATGTTCTTCTTTGCCTGCAAAGGCAGTTTGGGTATCTGATCCAGAAAGCTCTCGAGTGCGGTCTTCTCCACATGCTCTTTTCGGCCCCTGTCATTCTTCCCGTTTATACGTTCAAGGTTTACATCCTTCAGGATACTGTCAATGTCCACATCAGTATCCAGGTCCAGGACCTCGAAACCGTCCCTGGTCAGGATATGTATCTCCTCTCCCTTCCTGATATCCTGCGGCCTCTCATGCAGGGTCTCTTCCAGTATCCTGAGGGCGAGCCCGATGGCCTCTTCCCTGCTGAGGTCGGGCACGTAGGCTCTCTCCAGGATCTCTACCGCCTTGACCGATCCTTTCCCGATGGCCGTTGCCTTCCTCTCCTGGAACACTCCCGAAGGGTCGGTCTCGTATACGTGGAACCCCTGTTCATCGTATCCTCCGATTATGAGTGCTGTGCCAAACGGCCTGACCCCTTCATATCTTGTATAGATCTCGTAGATCTTTGATACCCACAGAACCAGGATCTTGAGATCCGGTTTCTCACCATATTTCTTTTTTTCTTCCTGTGCCTTGTCCCTCAGGATCTCGATGAGTATCCTGGCATCGGCGATCAAGCCTGAAGCAGCCGCCCCCACCGTGGATGTTATCTTGAAGAACTTTTCGAGGTCTATCTCCTCGATCAGTGGTGAGGACACAGCCTTGTCTATCGTGAAGAGGATCCCGTCCTTGTAGATGATACCCATTGCGAGTCCGCCTCTTTTTACCGCCTCCCTGGAGTATTCGACCTGGAATATCCGTCCTTCAGGGGAGAACACGGTTGCTGCCTGGTCGTAGTAATCTTTTTCCATGGGATCAATCGCTCCCTTCCTGTTCCTGTCCGTCCTTCTCTGATCCCTTGAAAAGCGATCTCCAGAACGGTTTTTTCTCCGATCCACCGGTGTCCTTGACCCTCAGGTCCTCCTCTTCGGCCGCCGGGAGCTCTTCTCTTTTCTTCTCCGGAAGGTCACTCCTCACAGTTTCGAATGGAACGAGGTTCTCGGGGGGAAGGAGGTCCTCCCCGTACCTATCAAGGTAGAGCCTCTTCAGTGAATCCGAGGGGGCGTTCCCGTAGGATAGGGTGTCGACATTGCTCTCTATCTCCTCCATTGTCATGGAGGATCTCTTCTTCCATGGTTGGTGTGCGACCTTGACGGGAGCTTTCTCTATCTTCTCTTTTGTCTCTTCTGCCGGACGATCGTCGTCCTTGATCTTGACGGGATACCCCAGTTCCTTCAGCTCGTACTTGTACGGCCGGAGCCTGTCCTTGAGGTCTTCCTTGGACATCTTACCCTGTTTGAAGGCCTTCATGCTCTTGCTGTAGGTCCTCTCGGCTTCTTTGAGCCTCTTTTTATGCTGTTTTTCCTCCGGGGCCAAATTGATCCCTCCAGGAGCCGGTCGTACCTCAATGAGAATTTGGTTATAAGAGTTTTCTGAGAAAGCGGTAAAAATCTCTTAGGGGACGGTGTCCCTTTTCTATCAGCATCCGAACCTGCCTTTTCCACAACGGTTATATATGGCTTCTTTTATAGACCGGAATCCGCCCCATGGTGAGCGGTCTGAAATACCGATCCCCTTGATCTCCGGAGGTGCCCGTATGGTAAACGGTCAGATGCAACTCATTGTAAGCCTGAACAGGTTGACGGAAGCCATTATAAACAGTTATACCGAACATAATATGAGCAGGGATGATGCTCAGAACATGGCATACCATGTTCTGAACTTCTTTGGTTTCGGAGACAGGATCGTGGACAATATCCTGGAACCCGAGGACAGAGACATCTTCTACATGCTGGAGGACTTCGGGCTCCTTGTAACAGAGAGGGAAGAGACGACACTGTACGATGGAAGGGAGTGGAGGATCCACTACTGGCTGTTGAAAAAGCATACCATCAGCGACATGGCAAGCGATGACGTGGACAACTGCTCCACCATGGACAATTACAACGTCTACGAAGAGATCCCCGACGAAGTGTGGGCCAGGGTCGAGTGATGATGGCTCTGGACATTGTTCTCAGGGGACCATAAACCCTTTATAACTCGAATGTTCATTTGGACCGATCACTGCCCGGTAGTGGTAAACGCGCGTACACGGTACAGTTACTGTGGAGGAAGATGAATGAACAGAAAAGCTCTTTTCGGCCTTTTGCTTATGATAATGTTGATCACCACGGGTGTTCCACTCGTTGTGGATGGAGGAACCTCTGGTGCCCGGGATCCGGTTGACGATCCTGTCACGGATGATCCCGGGACGGGAAATGTCCTGGAAAGCGCGGAACCCTTTGTGGATGTCAGAGACCTTGCGGCATCTGGTATAGGTGTCCACCGGACAATAGATATTGCCGACCCGGACAATATCATGGCATCGGTCTACAACCTTGACTGGCTGGAGGAGCGGAGATCGAACAGGATCTTCGATTCTCCGCTTGCTGATGAGACAGATGATATGGACAACCCATTCTATGCCGAAGATGGCGATGAGATATCGAACAACGTCTCATCAACAATATCCAGCAACCAGATCACCTTTGTTGATGAGGATTACTATCAGATCAACCTGACAAGCGATGGACCAAATGCCACTGTGGAAAAGCTGGAGATCGTCATAACCTCTACCGAAGCGGAGGAGAAGAACGCTTCCCTGACCGTTGAGGTATTGCATGTAAACTTCCTCCTCGGGCAGTGGATGGACGGTGGGTTCGAGTCCGTTGGCAAGTTCCACGGGAATTCCACAAAGATGGTCTATGTGCCTGATGGGGATGTCTCCCTTAACTTTCAGTATCCGCTGATGTTCCGCTTCAGATCCTGGAACCATACCATGCTCAATTTCACGTTCAAGGTGGAGATATCCTCCACGACAAGGACCGAGTGGAACGGATTGCTCGGCGGCGGTCCGGTTTACAACAGCACCAACCGCCCCGCAAGGATGCAGAGCATCAACAGGTCGCACGATTACTATGACTGGTTCGATCTATCGGGAACAATCACGGACAATGGACTGGACACCAACCGCGGTGACAATGTCAAATACAGCCTAAGGGTTGATATTGCGACCGAGGAGAGAGGAAGCATGTTCAATCCCTATGGTATATACGGGACCCAATCTCCCACGACCTCTATTATGTTCTGTTATCTCGTCTGGTTGAACTACACATCCCAGCAGTTGGAGATATACAATACAGGGGGAAATCTACCATATGCTTCTGTGCTCTTCAACAGGGATCCGATCACTCTTGGATTCGAATCCCAGGCCGATCATGTCTGGCTGGGCATGTCCCCACTTGGACTCTGGGGAGATCCCAACGGGCAGTACTCGGGAGGGGCCGAGGGGAATACGGAAATGTTCTTCAACATCACAACATTCAACGTTCAGATAATCCCCCCCAACGGCCCGCCCAGATTCAATCTCGACATCGATGATCAATATTTCAACGAGGACGAGGGGCCGTGGGTGAACCTGACGGACCTTGACGACCATTTCTCCGATCCACAGCCGGAACACAATGCCATGTTGAGGTATGAGGTCATTGATGTGGATGCGGACCCCGGGATCGAGTTCATGATCTCCGTTGACGGCATGCTTTCCGTCAGGTCCAAGGAGGACAATTTCAACGGATACGGGGATTACAAGATCAAATGTTTTGATTGGGGCCCCGACTGGTTATACGACAGCAACGATGATCTGTCCGTTGTTTCCAATACGTTCACAGTTTCCATTGCTCCGGTGAACGATGACGCTTACATCGAGAAGGTGGATATCCAGGCAGGTACGGTGAAGAACAAGCACGAGCCTATCCACATCACCATACCCCAGGGCTTTTCCGGACTGAAGGCAAAGAAGATATTCGCCTATGACAACGACACCGAGGACCAGGGACGCCTGAAATACGAGCACAACGGGACCACTGCTTCATTTATCATCAACGAGAACGGTCAGTACAGTTTCACACCCACAAATGATGATGTAGGGGTACACTGGATCAAGGTCACTGTCGATGATGGTCATTCTCCGGATGAGGATGATTACGTCATATTTGTATTCCATGTGACCAACAGGAACGACAGGCCCGATCTGGTCTCGATCGAGTGGAGGCACATGGGCATTGTCTACGACAATCTCGATGTCGAGGATGAGCCCACCTTCAGGAACGTCGAGGAGGACATAGAGATCAACCTGACGATCGAAGCATACGATGCGGACATCGATATCGGGATCCCGGACAGTCTCCAGTGGACGCTTGGCTCTCCTGGCTGGGAGATCCATCCCCACCCTTCAAGCACGATGAAGGCTTACCTCACCTATACTCCGACAAATGACGATGCTATTGCCGGTCAGGCTTCCACTACTGTGCAGGTAATGGACTCCCAGAACGCTAACAGCCAGGAGATCACGGTGGTATTGTTCGTGGACAACATGAACGACAAACCGATCTTAATATCGATCAACACGGAGTTCCCGGTCGATGGGAAGATCAGCCTGACCGAGGAGAACGAGCACAACGGGTTCGAGGACAGGATGTTCGTCCTCACCGTGGTCGCAGAGGAGGTGGATCCCAGGGACGATATCACCTTCTCGGTGAACGATCCCTCGTGGCAGCAGACACCGGTCCTTGGCAACGAACTTGCAAGGAACTTCACAATACTCCCGACACAGGAAATGATCGGGACCCACACGGTAAGGATCACGGTCTCCGATGAGGATGGTGCTGCCGATACCGTGCTTGTCACATATCAGATCGTGGGCACGAACGATGCTCCGAACAGGCCCACGATAAAGTATGACTACTCGCTTGTTCTATACACAGAGAACGAACTTTCCTTCTGGATCCTGGACGGAGGTGAAGATCTGGACCCCGATGGGGACGAGCTCGAGTTCGTCTGGGACTTCGGTGACGGATCGGAGAAGGTAAGGGGAGATCAGGTCACCCATGTTTACACTGTTGCCAAGAGCTACACCATCACTGTCTATGCCGAGGACCCTTCGGGGGCGATCTCCGAGGATGTGATGACATATATCACGACCATTGACGAACCTGTTGTAATTGACCCGAACCTGGATACGGATGGCGACGGAATGCCTGACGTTTACGAGGAGGACAACGGCCTCGACAAGAACAACGGCAATGACAAGTATCAGGATCGCGACGAAGATGGTTTCACGAATTTTGAGGAATTCGAGGCAGGAACAAATCCCCTGGATCCCAAGAGTCATCCCGATGTTACCAGCAGTGATGAAGAAGGTTTCGGGGCAATTATCTGGATACTCATAGCCTTCTTCGTGATACTGGTCCTTGGAGCGATCGGTTTCTTCATATTCGTGGTGATGGCCAAACCGAAGCAGGTTCAACAACAGCAGATGTACGGTGCGGAACTTCCCGGTGCTCTTGCGCCCCAACTTCCACAGCAGCCCCAGCAGCAGCTTCCAGGTCCCGAAACCCCTCAGCTTCCTCCTGTCAAGGAAGAGGTGAAGGAGCCCGAGGAGGACCTTATGGAAAGCTTCATGGAGGATGCCCAGAAGGAACTCGAGGAATCTACCAAGATGTCGTCTGAGGAAGATAACATCTGGAGGCCTCCGGCTCCCGAAGAGGCACCTCATGAGGAGAGCCATGTGGACGACCTGTTCAGCGATGAACCCGAAGCGGCCGAACAGCCAAAGGCGGAGATCCCAGCCCCTCCCAAGCTGCCAGACCTCCCACCGCCACCCCCGATATGATCGCCTGCAACATGGATATATCACCCCACCGTTAATGACGTATGCCAGACCTGTTCCCGGAATTGGTATCTCTATGGCAGCAGCTTATGCCGTCAGAGGCTTATGTCAGCGGACTGCCCGATACCTTTGGCCGGATATTCTACCCCGATGCAGAGAACAGGAAGGCCATGGAAAGCAGGATCTCTTCCCTATGGAAGGAAACCGTGGATCTTCGACACAGGTCCTTTCTGAGATGGGCCAGGTCCAGGAATGCGATCCAGGAACCGCATCAGGGAATCCAGGAAGCGATCAAGGCTTATACCGATCATCTCATGCGGACCGGTCCCGGCTCCCCGATCATTGGAAAGCTTCTTGTTTCTATTACGGACAGGCTGATCCTTGATATGGAAGCCTTCGATCCGGAGAAGGTACCGCTCGAGATGCGGTTCATGGTCATTAACAGGCTTGGAGTGCTTTTGTCGTACCTGAACAGGCTTCCTGGTAATTTCCAGTTCCACCAGGAACAGAGAGCTTTGTTGTCCGTAATAGATGAGATGTGGGAGATGTATGATGCCGATGATATCAAGGGAGCAAGTAGCGGTGAACTGCTCGAGATACTGGATTCAGGGGATGGTACCCTTGGAAGGGATCGGACCTTCGATATAATACTTCGAGATCTCCATTCCTGCTCGTTAAGGACGGATGATATCGAGAGCATGCTCCGGATGGACCTCTACAATACAATGCCGGATATGAAGGAAATTCTCAAGCGATCATCGGACAGATATGGTGTTGGAATGGATACCGAAGAGGTCACCACTGCAATGACCTGGGAGAGAAGGTTAAAGGCAAATGCCATTCTGGAATTCCTTTCGGAAGAGAGGGATGAATGCCTGGCCTTTGCAGATTCCTCGTTCATGGATGTCCCAAGGACGGGAGAGTTAAGGATCGTGGAGACCCCACCCTACCTCACTTCGAGCGTCCGGATCGGGTCGATCTTCAATTTCGATGGTCTTTCCGGAAAGCCGTCCTCGAAATTGTACATCAACACCCGGAACCAGAGGATGGGCCACCTTTCGGTTCCAGAACTGTACATGTTCATCATTCGGGAGGACCTTGGTTCCAGGACCGTGTATTTCAATTCGTTCCGGGGTTTGACCCTGGAAAATAATACAATTGATCTTCTGGACAGGTCCGCATCACTCTCCATGGCCGGGGCCCTGTCCCGCTTTATCGAGGACATTGCAATGAAGAAGTTGAGAAAGGGGCCAGGCAGCGGTTTCTCGAATGGGACGCTCGTCGAAGCTTACGGAGATGATCCCTCTGCCCGGGAACTGATAATGGACCTGGAATACATCTCTGCAAGGGACCGAGTAATGGACATCATCTCCGGTCTCTGTGATGCAAGGGTGAATTCCGGAAAGCAATCCCTGCCGGACCTTATAAGATGGGTGCATATCGTAACGGGTATCGACAATGCTTCGATACTCCGTGCCTGCATGAAGGCCCTTATTTATCCTGGGATGTGTTCGACCAGAATGGTGGCACACAAGGGCCTGACAGAGCTCTACCAGGTCGCACTCGGCAAGGAGATCGACCCGCGGATGTTCCTGAGGAGGGTCACTTCTGCCGGTTACCCTGAGCTCGGGTGCATGAAGGATCGTATGATGGATCAGGAGAGCAGGACCTTTTCCAGGTAATCTATCAGCTCCACGACCGGAACGTCCTGTATCGTGATCAATGTGGTATTGCCAACGGTACCCTTCCCTGATCTTTTTGTCGATATGAGGCCGAAAGCATCCATCTCCTTCATGTACTGCCAGAACTGGGTATGCCCGAGAGGTCTCTTGTTTATCTGCTCGCACAGTGCCTTGTATTCTACCTCGAGCTCACCGGTAGAGCAGTATGCGCTCTTCTTGAGGAGCCTGGAAGCCGAAAGGAGCATTATCTGCTCGTGGACGTTGAGCTGGTTGATGGTCTCCTCGAAAACGAATGGTTTCACCTCTGCCTTGGCCCATCTTGCATGTTCCGGGCCAACGATGCCGTCCCCGCGTTCCTCTGTCGCCATGCCCGCCTTTTCAAGGAGCTCGATCGCGAACCTTGCATCACCGTACTCCTCTGACATGGCAGCTATCATCTCGGAGACGCTCTCGTCAACGATGCCCGGGTGAAAAGCGAGTTCTATCCTCTGATCGACGATCCATGACAGTACCTCTCTGTCATATTTTCCGAACTCGATTATATTGGTCCTCTTGAAGGTGGAAAGCGAGGCACGATCCATCAGCTGAACAACGGACTTCTGCGAGATCATAATGAGTGAGATGGCACCCAGCAGTTCTGCGTCCTCTTCCTGGACCCTGGTGAAGGAGTAGACAAGGTCCGAACCGGACCTTTTCAGGAGCACATCCGCCTCATCGAGTACAATTACAAGGTGCACTTCTTTCTTTTTCAGATGTTTCTTCAGTATCTCTATCATCTCCGGGATGGAGAATCCCCTGTCCGGGAACCTGGGGTCGAAATGGTTAAGGATGGAAAGCAGCACCATGGATTCGGACTTGCGGTTCCTGCAGTTTACATGGACGTATGTGATCCTTCTCCGGTTCTCGATACCCGCTTCCTCAAGCTCGGAGCAGAATCTCTTGACAACAGCTGTCTTGCCGGAGCCAACCGGACCTATGATGAGGGCGGTCTGGCTCATTTGATCGTAGATCACGGGCCTGAAGAGGCGTCCCAGTTTGTCCATCTCTTTTTTTCTGCCAGGAAGTTCATCCGGGACGAAATCGAAGGACAACTTCGCCTGGTCCTTGAATATCTGGCTCCTCTTGAGGGCACTGAGGGAGGTCTTCATGTTGGACCGTATCAACTAGGGTATAGAAGTACTTTCGGTGAGGTGTGTATTCACCTCTTTCCGTCATTCAAAGGTCTGGCCCTTTTCTCTTCCCTTTTTGAAACGGGAGCAACCTTTTTGTCACGCTCTCTGTCGAAGGTCGTGTTGCAATAATAACAGAAGTTGAGGTCCATCTCTATTCTTCTCCCGCAGTTGGGGCACGATCTCAGCCCCTCTTCACGGTGTCTCTTCTTGAACCGGTTCCATCCTGTGAGCACCCACATAAACCCGAATGCTACACAGAGGATGCCGAACGGGATCAGACCTGGGCCTCCCGAGGATCCCTCGATCTTGTCCGCTTCTCCGACACCGGTCTGCCAGGCAAGACCCCATAGCAGGACCAGTGCACCCACAAAGATCATCCCCACTCCAAGGAATATCGCTATCCAGCTGACCCATGGAGCGGACCCTCTCTCCTTTGTATCCTCTTCGGGAATGTTATTACCCTTTTTCAGGTGTTCGGGTCCGGGGGAGCTCGCCATTTGAAACACTATCGGTATGATCGTCCTTGAAGGACCCCAATCGATAGCAGAAATAAAAGAATACCGCAACAGTGTCTTCATAGTTCGGACACCCGGTCGTATGATGCGCAGTTGTTCTTCATTCTCTTTCAATACACTCCTGGCCAAATGTTGTTTTGTAACATCCTCGAACATCAAGACCACTTCAATGATGTTGCCTGATTCACCCTTGATAAATGGTTTCCGGATAATATTCACACTCTCATCCAGTAATCCATGCTTGGCTATGACCTCCGGGGCGTATCCGGGCAGATCACTTTTCCTGCTGAGGTCAACGTTACCTGCCGATATTATCAATTCACGGTTTCAGATGAACGCATTCGATCCTTATGATCCTGCATGTCATTCTCTGTCATAGTAGATGCTCGGGTTTCCACATGGAAACTCAAAAATAACCAAACTACACTCTAGTTGTGAACTTGGTCCCTTTGGGGGTAGATAGCATGGGTCTTTTCAGCAAGAAGAAGAATGTGAGGTTCGAGACGATATTGGTAGAGAGGGAGAGGGATGTGTTCAACGCCCTGAAGCAGAAAGGGTATACTCTCTGTACCGATCCGTTCCAGTTCGACGCGCAGAAATCGCATCAGAAGCTCAGAAAGGATGCCATGAGTATGGCAAAGGACCTTCATGCGGAACTGTTGGTGGAGGTATGGGATCCGATATTCAACCACATGCACTGGAAGGGGCTGAAATATGCCGCCTGGAGAAAGGCAACCCCTGCAGAGATCGAGGAGAAGAGGAAGGAGCAGGTCCGGGCAGACAGACCTGATTACTCCGATTCGATGGGTTCCTATGAAAACATTCAGAAAAAGATAGACGAGAAACTGCTGAAGATAGACGATGAGGACCTCAGGTCCTTCGAGGAATCAGTGAAGGTAGAAAAGATTGACCATGAAGGAGATGTCTACGGCGGGTCCAAGGATGAGATCGGAATGATATCCGAAAGATTGGAGACAATGTCATCCTTTAACCCTTACGATCATCAGGGAGAGGATCAGAACGACCTTCGAGAGGACCAGCATATAGATCAGGCCGCTGCAAAGGCTGGCCCGGTCTTCGACGACAACATGCAGCTCGAGTTCAAGGAGATCGAGACCGTGGACCCGATAAAGGATATTGACCCCCTCTCGATGATGATGGCAGCTGCAGGTCCCGAAGAACAGCTTCCCTTATCTTCCGAAGCACCATCCCCCATGCCTCCCGGATCTCCACCTACCGTTCCACCGGTGGCTCCAAAGACATCGGTCCGGAGGGATGAAGATACCAATGAGCAGTGATGGAGTGGAAATCGACCCGGACCTTGTGTTGAAAGGTGTAGGTCTAAGGGGCGTGGGGAAAGGTCCGGTGAGGGGAGCGGTCCTGTTCTGGGATGGTCCGATATCGTTCCTTGGTGATGTCGATCCTGATACTGGAATGTTGACCGTAGGTGGCAGGACCATGAACATATCCGAAAAGGTCCTATTCTTTATCGGGGGGACGGGATCCACCGTCGGGTCATACGTGTTGTATAATCTGAAACTCAACGGTAAAGCACCCAGAGCGATCGTGGTGAAGAAAGCCGATGCAATTATAACCATAGGTTGCATACTTGGCGATATTCCCTTGGTCCACAAAGTGTCGGTGGAAGAATGGCCGCAGATCACAGGCAAGAAGCTGGCAGAAGTGAACTCTGCCGAGGGAGTGGTAAAGGTCTGGAAAGATCAACAGATGATCCCGGGGTGACCAAATGCTCGATGAACTTCAAAAAATAGTCAACACCGTGAACAGCAAGATCGAAAGCGATGAGAAGGTCAGGTCCGTTGCGGGGGCCAAGGACCGTACGATCCAGCTGGTATTCACCGATGATAAGAGCTATGTGATAGAGATCAAGGGTGGAAAGGCACTGCCTCCAAGGGAAGGCACGATCGATGATCCCACCATAAGGGTCAAGACCGACAAGAAGACAATGGACAAGCTGATCCAGAAGAAGTTGAATCCCCTTATGGCCTATGCCATGAAGAAGATCAAGGTCGACGGCCCGATGGACGATATTATGATTCTCAAGGATTTCTTCTGAAACCCCGGGACAGGTCATTGTTCGGCCAAAGGATTTATATTATATCCTATCATAAATCCCAGGTGTGCAGTACACGGTGTAGGAGTGGTTCGTTTGGAGCATGAAACATGTCATGATGGAAGATACATGGGTCCTGGAAAAGGACGCCTGGCTGCACTGCTGACGCTCTTTCTCCTTTCAGCTGTGCTCATTCAGTCTCCTGCCGGGTCACATTCATTGTTCCTGCCGAACGAACCCCCCGAAGCGGATGCCGGGTCAGATATCGGCGATGTGTACCTGAACGATGTTGTGACCCTGAACGGTTCCGGTTCCACGGATGAGAACATCGAGAACTGCACCTGGGTATGGGAGTGCATATCGCATCCCAGCATCACTATATCCCCTGAAAACTCCTCTGTCGTAACCTTCACAGTATCGGTCGTAGATACTATCACATTCCTGCTCAACCTATCCGATCCGTCCGGGCTGTATTCCACGGATGATGTTGATATCCAGATCAGTGAGAACTCACCCCCATCTCCCGTTATTGCCTTCCCTCCACCTTCCGGGATCGAAGGACCGTTCTTTCCGATATCAACGCTCATCGAGTTCTCGGCGAACGGGACATCCGATCCGGAAGGACGGGAGCTGTCATATTCCTGGACATCGAACGTTTCAGGTCTGCTGTCACATCAGAAGTTCTTCCAGACGACGATCGAGGACATCGGCTGGCACAGGATCACGCTCAATGTCTCGGACCCCAACGGTGGATGGGCCGTGGAAAGCATAGATATCAAGATAAGGGAAGATCTTTCTCCTCCGGAAGCTAACATATATCTGAAACCATCAAGGCCGACCATGGAATACCTCAAATCAGAGTTCATAACCCTTGATGGATCGCAGACCATCGATGCTAATACTGGAGAACAGCTGAACTTCACATGGAGCACCAACCT
>JAYEPK010000235.1:0-15848 GCA_034723935.1 Thermoplasmatota archaeon | reverse complement strand
CTTCAAGGTTGTGACCGCCACAATTTTCGCATGTATCTGCTTTCACTTCGATTGTAATTTCAGGTTTTGGTGTTGGACGAGTAGCTCCTTTGTGTCCTTTTGGTGCGCCACGTTTCTTCTTTTTAGGTTTATTTTCATCTGTCTTTTTTGGAAATTTTCTTGCAGATGAAGGTGTGTGTGGGTTGACGAAAAAAGCAAGTCTTTTTTTCAATATTTTAATTTCCGTTTCTAGTTTCTGTTTGGCCTTTTCCAGTTTTTCCACTTTATTTTCAGCTTTATCTCTTTGTTCTGTGGCTTGAATAATTCTCTTTTCGAGATCTTCGATGTATTCATTTTGTTTCAATCTTCACACACCACCAAATAGACTGTTTTTCCTAAGTATTCTTTAGGACAATCTACTTTAGCTCCAGTACCGAATTTTGTAACTTTCTTTTTCATAAATCCAAGTATCCCTTCCACCTTCAATTGAGTCTTGGCTTCCAGTTTTCTATTTCCAGACATATATATTAGATATATATGTTCGTACATTTATAGTTATCGCTAATTGATGTTGATATTTATTGAAAAACCATTCAAATCAAAACTGAGCTAAACAAATACAAAACATCCAGTCGTTCGACCCTTTAAATAGGGAGTAATGGAAAAAAAGGTTAAACCCGGTCTTGAAAGTTCAAGGTTCGATGCTTTTGATCGGACCTTGATTTTTTATAAAAAGATATATAGAGCGGCACTTTATAGTGCGGTAAAAGGGTGGTTGCCATATGTCATTTCAGGTCCCGAAGGATATCCAGGAGAAACTCGGAAGGTTCGAACAGTTGAAGGCACAGCTTCAGGCCATTATGGGCCAGCGAAGTGAGATGGAGGCCAAGGTCAGGGAGCTCGAGGAAGCGGCTTCCGCCCTGGCTGGAGATGGGAAAGAGGCAGTCTACAGGAGGATCGGCGATCTTATGTTCAAGGTGGATAACAGGGATGCCTTGAGAAAGGAGCTCGAGGAGAGCAGGGAGACACTTTCGGTCAGATTATCATCGATGCTGAAACAGGAAACAAACCTGAAGGAAATGTACGAGAAGCTCGGGACCGAGATAAACGAGGCCATCAAGGGATAGAAATGAATGTCGTTCCCAGGAGGCCACAGAGCGGTCCGAAAGGATGGACCTTCGGCAGACATCACCTTCCGCTACCCCTTTCCGAGTCAGGATTGTGGTCTGTTATCAACCGTATCATTGATAGCAGGGATGGTGGCGTCCTTGTTCTTGCCCATCACAATGCGGACATCGATGCCGTTTCAACGGGCATCATCCTGAAGAGAACGTTCCCCTGGGTGGACCTTGGAGCCTATAAGTCCATATCACACGCGGGGAGATCCCTTTTGAAAGATGTTGATCTCTGGATGGAGATAGATCCGGATGTGTCAAAATATTCTCTTGTTGTGGTCATCGATGCATCCTCTCCGCTTCAGGTGTCCGATGGTGACCTATCCGCTTGGCCGGAATGTCATGTGATCGACCATCACTCTGACAACGATCACTGGGGTGTCCCTGTCTATCTTGACAGCGGTATGGGGGCATGTGTGGAGATAGCCCTTCAGATCGCCTTTCTTACAGGAGCTCCTCTGGGGCGGGACATGGCAGTCTCTGCCATCGCAGGGATCGTTGCTGACACTGGCAAGTTCCGGTTCGCCTCCGAACTTGACATGTCGATCTGTGGAATGGTCCTTGAAGGATCGGGAATCAAGATGGAAACAGTGCTCGGGGTCATCGAGGGAGATGAATATTTCGATGTCTCGAAGAAGATCGCCATGCTCAAGGCCATGCGGCGTGTAAGATACGAGAAGGTAGGAGATCAGGTGGTTGCGACCTCCATGGTATCATCCTTTGAAGCATCGGCGGCCAGGTCGATGCTGGTGGCTGGAGCTGATGTGGTGTTCGTGGCGTCAGACAAGAGAGGAGATCTCAGGGTCTCCACCCGGGCAAAGCCCCACATACTGGCAATGGGCATTCATCTTGGCAGGTTCATGGAGGGGATCGGGTCCGAGACCGGAAATCAGGGGGGGGGGCATGATGGAGCGGCAGGGTTGAACGGGAAAGGAAATGCTGGTGACGTGCTTCATTTGTGCATGGACAGGATGGGCCGTCTGCTTGCTGACAGGATGGATATCAAGTGGAAAGCTCAAGGAAGAAGGAACGGTCCGGGTCGTAGATGAACGTGCTCTGACATTCTATTGTTCTTTTCTGGCCACGGGAAAGGTTATCGAAACGATGACATCGTCTCCGTCCCGGAGGTTCAGTTCATCTCTTAATTTCACATTGGATACTACCTCCAGGGTCTCCATGTGAAGTGTTCTGTTCGGGATCATGATCACTCCGCCTTTACCATTCACGGTACAGGGGTAACAGATACAGCTCCCGAACGACCTTCCCTGGGACTGGAAACCCGATATCTTCACTCCTGCCCCTTTACGAAGCAGGTCCAGAACGGGCGAGTTCCTTTTTGACAGTTCTACGTTCAGTGTTCCCTCGAAAGGGTCTATGTTGAAGTATTCTATCAACTGTTCTTTATACTGATACTGTGAAAGATAGTAAGCGCCTTCTCCGAGACCCCTGGATAAGTGCCCCTTCACATCTATCCTCCTGGGGGAATCGAACACGGACCTGAGCTGTCCGTAAAGCCCTAGGAGCAGATCCATTCCTTCCTTTGTTATCCTGATCGATGATCCATCCTTCTTCCTGACCCTCTCGATAAGGTTACCGGATTCCAGATGATTCAGATAGATGGAAGCTGACTGCTGGCTGACGCCGAGCAGTTCGCCCATATCTATCGTTGTGATGTTCACGAACCTTTCGAGTGCTCCAAGGTGGGAGAGTTCCAAAAGGACAAGTCTGTCATCCATTTTCTTCACTTCCTTCTGCCGTCAGGGAGGCTATCATGTGTGATATTCTGATGGGTTCCGGTGTCCTCCCCTGGAATGTGCATCTTTCGATAATATTGAAAGCTTCCTCTCTCGTGATACCTTCTTCCCTGATATAGCAGGTTCCATCCCTGAGGTTCAGAACATGAGGAGTGTGGTTCGATATCATCTTGTACCTTTCCTTCCCGTCCGGGAAGAGATCGATCAAGGTCCGCTCCATCAGGTTCGGGTCCGGTCTCTTATCAGATGCTGTGATGACCGGGATGCAAACCCTCTCGTAGAGGTCGTCCATGTCCAGAACGTTGAAGCCTCCGAGACAGGCGCCGTCTGATATGATACATCTTACCTGGTCCATGAACCGGCTCCCTTCCAGTATCTTGGCTATCACCCGAGAAGAATCATTACCGTCCGTTCCTATGCTGCCTCCGAGGAATCCCTCGATCATGCCGTTCATCCTCATTACGGTCATGATTATCCGGGTCTTTTCCGAACCGCGCCTGTAAGGTCCGTCATCTACACCCATGACCCTGGCTTCGTTCTTCAGGAATACGGTCATGTCTCACCTCACAACAGAGAAAGTGCCCCGGTCACCTTGTCAACTTCCGGATTTGGACCTGGTCCGATCCCGAGACATGTAACAGTGCCCGGTTCTATCTCCGTGAGGCCAGCATCCTGCACCAGCGAAGTCGCAAGGCCCAGCCCTTCGGCCATTGCTTTGAGCTCGTAGAGGTCCCTCAGTTTCCCACCTTTGACAGCGACCTTCTTCTGTCCCTCGTTGTACCATGTTTTGAACCACCTGGAATTGTTCTTCCTGGTCTCCAGGGCACAGGTGACCGAGGCATGGGAGACCTGAACCGCCAATTTTCCAGGGGTGAGCTTGATATCGGTCCTAATGGCCACGACCAGTTTGTTCTTGAACTCTTCCTTTGCCATCAATTCCAGCTCCTTACAGGGGGTTCAGCTCCTTCTTTCTCCATCTCTCCCCCTCCTTTTTTGCGTTTTTCCAATTCACCTTCTTCTTGATCTTCAGGTGGTCTTCCTTCTTCTCTATACTTGAGAGAGGTATCTTGAGGTACTCATCCTTTTTCTTGAGGATGATGTAATTGCCGTCGAATCCGATGCTTTCTCCCCTGCTCTCTCCGTTCCTGTCCTTAACGTGGAGAGAAAGATGATCGTCCATGAACCCTTCGATGTCGAGGTCCTTCAGGTCGGGGCTCCCTTTTTTGCTCCGTGCCATGGGATGTGAGGGGGCTATGCTGATAAAATTGTTTCCTCACTCTACCTTCCTGATATAGACCGGCGATGGAAGTTTTTGAGAGGCTTTCTTCAGGGCGACCTTTGCAGGTTCTCCCATGTTCTCAGGTACGGTTATTGTCATAACCTCCTGTCCGGCCTTGACCCTGGCAGCCGTCCCGACGTTCTTGCCGAAGGAGCTTCTCATACCCTGCGAAACCCTATCTGCGCCGGCACCTGTTGCCTGTTTGTTCTCTCTGAGGATATGGTGAGGGTAGACCCTTACCACGAGCTTGTAGTTCTGGGCTCCTGCTTTCCTCTGGATATATCTGTTGGCAGCTATCCGGGCTGCTTCGAGGGCTGTATGCCTTATCTGGCACCCCTCTCTGATGATAAGATGGTATGTTAGAGGGAATTTCGTTGTCCTGTTCCCCATCACATACTGCTGGATCCTAGGTAGTGGTACACCGCCCGTATATTCCCTTCTAGTGAATGCCTGTCCCCTTATCTGGCGATACATACTGTTCGGTTTTCTTGGCACCTTCATCACCTACCTGGTCCATTGGGCATACTGCCCCGCGTGCGCCATCTAATAAAGAGGTCATATTTAAGTATGCTCCACATTACCTGTGGCCCGAAGATAGGATATCCGGATAGCATCATCCTTGATGGAAAGCACATTTTTATCTGTACTGCTTAAATATTAGCCGCCATTTCCGTATAATATGTATCTGAAAGGTGGTTTCACCCCCAAAAGGTTGTTCCTGACGACTGGAGTTGGGGGACACAGGGAGAAACTTGCAAGTTTCGAGCTTGCGCTCAGGGATGCAGGCATACAGAAGTTCAACCTTGTTCATGTCTCCTCAATATTTCCTCCGGGATGTGAGATAATGGACAGGAAGGAAGGGCTTGACAAACTGAATCCGGGTCAGGTTGTGTTCTGCGTGATGAGCAAGGCCGAATCCAATGAACCCGGGAGAAGGCTTGCTGCATCGGTGGGTCTTGCCATTCCACAGGATCGGACACAATATGGCTATCTTTCGGAACACCATTCACACGGTCAACCCGCAAAGACAGCCGGAGACTATGCGGAGGATCTTGCAGCGGAGATGCTTGCATCTACACTTGGTATCAAGTTCGATGTCGATTCCGATTATGACGAGAAGAGGGAGATCTTCAAGATAGACGGGAGGATCATCCATACCCAGAACGTGACATCATATGCCGAGGTCGATGAAAAGGGCAGATGGAATACCGTTCTATCCGCTGCTGTCTTCGTGGATTGATGGAGTTGAGAGCATGGTCGAACCTTCGAGAGAGGACCTTCTCAAGATACCTATCGAGATGATAGACCTATCCGGGAAGGTATCGATAGATGAACTCGTGACGGCTTTTTCCAGAACATCCTTCCAGGCCAGGAAGCTGGCCCAGTGTACCGAGATCTTCAGGAAGATGACGGAAAAGGACGGCACCCACACTGTGATGTTGGGGATGTCAGGGGCCCTCATTGCAGGCGGCCTGAGAAAGGTCATATCGGACATGATCAAGATGGGCCTTATCGATGTGATAGTGACAACAGGGGCCGTGATCTATCAGGACCTCTACCAGGCAATGGGATATGATCATTACAGGGGTGATGTGAATTCCGATGATGTTCTTCTCCACTCTTACATGATAGACAGGATCCATGATACCTACGTGGATGAGGACCGGTTCAGGGAGCTTGATGTGGAAATTGGAAGGATTATGGATTCTCTGGAGCCCAGGAAATACTCGACCAGGGAGTTCATGGAGATCCTTGGTGCAAGATGCACATCCGACTCCGATTCGATATTGGGAGCCGCTCTCGAAAGGGGCGTGCCGATATACTGTCCCGCTGTTGCCGATTCATCAATCGGGATCGGTCTTTCCACTGCCTACAAGAGGCACAGGGAAGAAGGTAAGGATACGTTGTTCCACCTTGACACCGTAAGGGATAACTTCGAGATCGCCCAGATAGTCCATAGATCCCCTGCAACCGGGGCCATCTATCTTGGAGGTGGCGTCCCCAAGAACTACATAAACGACTCTATCGTGATGGCTGATATGCTCTACGGCGATCAGGAGGGTCATGAATATGCATTTCAGATCACAATGGATAGAGCGGATTGGGGGGGTCTTTCCGGATCAACCCTGAGCGAGGCACGATCCTGGGGCAAGATCGGTGCAGAGGCGACCTATTCCATGGTCCACGTGGAACTCTCAATTGCTCTGCCACTCATAGCCGGGGCGGTTATGGAAGGGAGGAACTGGAGGAAACGAAAAGGGGCGAGTTTGAGGTGGAATGAAGATGAGCTCATATCTGTATAGAGCAGTTCCGATATCGACACTGGGCCGGAGCAAGGATTATAAAGGAGAAGTAGTTTAACCCCTTTCCCAGCCTGCACATATATAAGTGTACAGATACATTATAGGTAGGTAAGATCACATATATGGTCCGTGGTGATAACAGATGTACAAGATGATTCAGCGTGAGGATGTCATCCGCATACCCCCGCATTACATGGGGCAGGACTTGGGCCTGGTAGCGGAATACCTCGCCAGAAGGAATTTCGAAGGTAAGATGGATAGCCTCAACAGGCTCGTTATCGATGCTACCGATGTGAAGAAGATCGATGACGGTCGGATCGTCCACGGTGACGGGGCCATATTTCAGAAGGTAGAGTTCAAGGCAATGGTCTTCCAACCAATGCTACATGAGGTCGTTGAAGGTAGTGTCGTTGAGATCCTGAAGTTCGGTGCCTTCGTTAGGTTCGGCCCTCTCGACGGCCTGGTCCATATCAGTCAGGTAATGGATGACCATATCGATGTGGACCTTGGGAACATGAGGCTGATCGGGAAGGAGAGCAAGAGGGACCTGAAGGTAGGCGACAAGGTCAGAGCAAGGATCGTTTCCATGTCCATGAACGAGAGGTCTCCCCGGGAGAGCCGGATCGGGCTTACCATGAGGCAGGCAGGTCTCGGGAAGATAGAATGGCTGGATGAAGAGTACATAGAGAGGACCCATCCGGAAGGAGAGTCCACCTCGAAAAAGGGTAAGAAGTGATCTCCATGCTTGCTTGTAAAAAATGTATGTTCCTCACCGATCAGGACAAATGTCCTATCTGCGATGGAGAACTCTCGAAGGAATGGCAGGGTATGATAGTTATCCTGGACTGGGAGAGCTCACAAGTTGCAGAACACATGAGTATAAGAGCAAACGGGAAGTTCGCTCTGAAGGTCAGGTGAAATGGATGCTCTACATGCTGACGGATAATCTTCGTGTTGTCCTCAAAGACCCTCTAGGTCGTCTCGTACCCAACGAGGAGAGGACGAGGTCCATGATGGTTTCCCTTGTCAGCGATATGCTGGTCCTGGTAGGAGATGTAACAGCTTCGGTCATGACCAAGATGAAATTCTATCCAAAGCTCATATTGGTGGACAATCATACCAAGAGAGGGAAGGAGATACCTGCTCTCACGGTCAAACCATCCAGAAAAGTACCGGTCAAGAACCCTGCTGGTATGCTCGGTCCGGAGCTCTTCAAGGCCATGGAAGATGCCGTAAGGGCGATAGTGACGGAAGGTGACGACATGAATGGTCCTATTCTCATCGAGGTAGATGGAGAAGAGGACCTGTCCACCCTTGCTGCGATCTCCTTGCTCCCCAATGGGGCCACAGTTGTTTACGGCCAGCCGAATGCAGGTCTTGTGGTTGTGAATGTTGATGATGAGATAAGGAAGACGGTTGATGAAATGCTCCGGGAAATGGAGGTCTGATACGTATGGACATAGAGATATTGGAGAAACATGATAACATTCTCCTTGAAAGGACAGAAGTGAAGGCCAGAGCACAGCACCCAAAGGAGTCCACTCCTGCGAGGAAGATGATCTCGGAAGCGCTCAAGGAGGCCCTGGGTCTCAAGAAGGAGGTTCTTGTCGTGGATTCGGTGGATTCCAGTTTCGGAAGGAATGAATCCGCCATCTTTGCAAAGATCTACAAGAACGTCGAAGGCGCTCGAAAGGTCGAAGCCAGGCATATTCTGAAGAGGAATGGTCTGTGGCAGGAACCGAAGAAGAAGGAGTGAAGAGGTGTATAATATGAAGAGCCATGAATTGTACAAGATCGAGGGTGACAAGATAACGCGCAAGAAGAAGTTCTGTCCCAAGTGCGAGGGCTCTTTCCTTGCCGAGCACAAGGACAGGTTCTCCTGTGGAAAGTGCGGGTATACCGAGTTCAAGGACAAAGAGTGATTTTTCATTGAAATTACTTTCACTATGTTCCCCCTCTCCGGGGGTAATTATTATTTAGTTAATAATAGAAATACTAGACGGGGTACTGATGATAATCTACATGGACGGTAACATCTTCAATACTCCTGCCAAAGCGTATGTCAATACTGTCAATACGAAAGGAGTAATGGGAAAAGGTATTGCCAAAGTTTTCAAGGAAATGTATCCAAAGATGTTCAAGGAATATCAACGAAAATGTGAAACTGGTGAATTGGATATCGGAAAGCTTTGGTCCTATCATGCTAAAGATAAAATTGTTATTAATTTCCCCACGAAAGAACATTGGAGAAGACCCTCAAAGGCAGATTATATTGAAGCTGGGTTGTTGGACTTCTCGAAGAAATATGCGATCTGGGGTTTAGAATCTGTAGCTTTCCCACCATTAGGGTGTGGAAATGGTGGATTGGATTTTGAAACCCAAGTAAAACCATTAATGGAAAAATATCTCCAACCTTTACCGATTAATATATTGGTCTACCCCCATAAGGGAAAAGATGATGATCCAGAACATTTTGATATTGAGAAGATGAAAGATTGGTTGAGATCCGAACCAGCTTCAATGCCTTTCAGCGAAGTTTGGGAGGATCTCATCAAAGGGATAAAAAGATCTCCAACTATCCGGTTTCCAGATAGGACATCATACCTATCTATTAATGATTCAGATAATGAATCAGAAAAATATATCGAAATGAAAAATGGGGTAGTGACTCAAATTTATTTTGAAGATCTGAGAGTGATATGGAATGCAGTGAGAGAGAATGGTTTTTTATTGTCAAGGGATTTTCCATATTCATTACTACATGTGAAAGAAGAAATTGTTCATTTATTTACATTATTGAATTATGTTTTGCCATTTGAAGGAGCTATATCAATAAAAGGGAATATTCTCTCAGAGAAAGGATTCAAATTGAAATCCGAGGTTATCAGCCCTCAGCTAAGTCTCTATTCTTTTGCGTGATATCATATGTTGAATATAATTGCAAACCCACTTGGAAAGCTCAATAGGTTAAAAGGGGAATATTCTTACGCATATTATTTTTATCATTTTACAGATATTAAGAATATTCAAAGTATACTTGAACATGAGCACTTATACTCACGAATCAAATGTGAAAAACTGGGGATTCCAATATCAGATTCAGCTTCTCATCAGATCATTGACGATACTGAAACATATAAAAAGGAGTTTGTAAGGTTAAATTTTCGTCCACGAACTCCAATGCAATATCATATTGAAGGTTTTGTGCCGGTCGGTCGTCGATGGAAGGATGCACATTGTCCAATTCCAGTATTCCTTCTTTTTGATTCAATGTCCTTATTAAAAAAGAGAGAGGTCCAGTTCTCAGATGGCAATTTTGCAGCAAAAGGATCAAGACCTCTTGATAAAAAGTCATTTGTATCATTACCTTTTGAAAAAATATATTCCACAGGTCCACATGATAGGTCCGATTTTTCTACCAAGTACCATAGGCAGGCTGAAATTCTATTCAAGGACTCATTACCTTTGGATCCTTTAAGATTTATTGTATGTAGATCTCGGGCTGAACACAGCATGTTGCAGTATCAGTTGATGAGGAATGGGCTTCAAGAATGGTCTGAGAAAGTTGTATTATTGCCAATAATGAAGTTGTTTTATTCACAAAGGTTATTTGTAAAAGAGGTTTTTCTTGCGGATAATTATGCCTATATCTCATTCAATACATCTATGATCATGCATCGAGTTTCATTTAGAATTAAGAATATTATTACTTCAGAAATATACCGTGATTCTTTTGATTATTCCAGAGATCGTATTATTGAAATTGAGAATAAATTCTTTCGTATGGGTGATTTTCATATAGTTATTGAGATAGATGGAATCAAGGCATATGAAGCCGAAATTAAGATCAATTAAACCATTTCAATCCACTCTTATGACATCGTGAACCTCTCAAGATCTTTCTTGTTTTTCTTCCAATCTGGTTGGACAATGTTCAATAATCTGTAATATTCCTTTTGATGGTTCGGTTCCTTCAGATGAACCAATTCATGATAGATCACATACTCTATGCAGTAAGGAGGAGTTCTGATAAGTTCCAGGTTCAGATGGATCCTGTTCTTCTGCGGGATACAGCTCCCCCATCTCCTTTTCATTCTTTTTATCTTCATCTCTGGACGCTTAATACCGTATTTTTTTACTACCTTCATGGCGTCATCCAGTATCTGGTCGAATTTCATCTCTGCATGTCTCATGTACCAGTTGTAAAGAAGCTCCTCGACTATCAACGGGGAGCTATCTGGAGTATGGACCTCGATGAACTTCCCTTTCATCTTGACCTTGTGATCTTCCGAAGGAATGATCTTCAAACGATATTGTTTCCCCAGATATCGATGTGTCTCTCCACCGACATATCTCTTTTTCATATCCTCTCTTGGATACTGCTGGAAATGGACCCTTTTCTTGATGATCCATCTTCCTCTCCTGTTTACTACCTCCAGGATCCTCTTGATACTCAGGTTTGAAGGTGCCCTGACCTCGACCGAACCATCTGGTCTCACCCTTGTTTCAATTGTCTTTCTTTTCGATCGGACCAATATGAACGGTATCTTCTGGTCACCGTAGGTTATCTCTAAGGTTTTCATGAGGCGTACCTTCTCCTTGCAATGTCCATTACTTTTTCAAGGATCATGTCCACATCGTCGAAATCCAGATGAAGTTCATCCTTGTCAATGAGGTAGTCCGAGATCTCCATCTTCATCCGGTTCTGTATGTCCTCCTTTTTTTGCCAATCCACTACCTTGTTGTCACGAATTATATCGTCTATTGCAATGGCCAGGATGGCCGATAGTTCCCTGACCGGCTGCATGACCTTGTCTTCGTTCTTCGGGTTGGACAGGATGCTGAAGGTAACTCCGAAGAAGGCTTTGGCAACATCGTTCCCTTCGAGTATTTCCGGTTCGTTCTCATCCTTACGATCCAGGACATGGTTCTTGATGTCGGTTGCACGTTTGAAATAATCGTTCTCGTCAATTCTCTTCTGTCTGTAATCGTCTATCGCGGCTCTTATCAGATCGGAGAACTTCCTGTAGAAGGCAGGGTCCTCTTCCCACTTGTCCTGTATTGTTTTCAGGGTTCTGTGAGCGATTGTGTCGGCCTGTGATCCTTTTCCTCTGAGCTTTGCCAATTCTTCTTCGAACTTTTCTTTGTTGAAGATGTTTACCTCTTCTGTGATTATTTCCACCCGGTCGGATGTGACGTAGGTGTCCAGGAGTTTCTTGATCTTCGGTTCGTATTCGCTGATGTCAACGATCTCCGCGTAGCGTTTTTTCACCGAAACCCTGAGCTTCTGAAAGAAACCGAGGTCGTCCTTGTACCGCTTTATGGTTTCCTGCCTTTCCTCATCGAAGAACTTTGGAGTTGAGAGCGCGATCGATAATGTCCTTGAGAAACTGGAGAGTCTTTCATAGAAAATATCCCTGATCTCCTGGTCCGCAAGTAGAAGTTCATATTCCTCCTCGTCCCTTCTGTTCTTTATGGTTCTGAACACTTCCCAGAGGTCCGAATGTCTTTGAGGGAGGTTCCTTATCTCTTCCATCACATTCGTCAGGGTGTTTTCGAGGTCTTTTTCATCGAATTCTTCCAGGGCGGAATAGGTTGAAAGTGCCTTGTCCAGCTCTCCTAGTATGCCAGCATAGTCTATGATGTATCCGTAGTCCTTCCCTTCCTTGACCCTGTTCACCCTTGCGATTGCTTGGAGGAGTGTGTGTTCTTTAATCGGTTTGGCGAGGTATAGTATCGTGTTGTTGGGAGCATCGAAACCCGTGAGAAGCTTGTCCACGACTATCAGAAGTTCGGGAGTTTCTCCGAACTTGAAATCGTTGACGACGGTTTCATTGTAATTTTCTTCGGTCCTGAACCTCTCCATGATATTCTTCCAGAATATCTGTACCTCATTATCGACCTCATCCAGAGGATCCTCATGACCTTCCCTCGTATCCGGGGATGAGATGACGACCTCGGATTCCACAGCCCCGAACTCGTCCAGATAATCCTTGTATTTCAATGCGGCAGCTTTTGATGGTGTTGCAACCTGTGCTTTGAACTTTGTGCCTTTCCACCCCCTTCTGTAATGCTCGCTGATGTCGAAAGCTATCATGTGTATCTTCTGATCCGTGGAGTTCAATTTTGATACTCTGGAGTAATTCTTCTTCAGATCCGCCTTCTGCTCGTCCGTAAGGCCTGCTGTGACCATATCGAACCAGTTGTCAATGGAGGTCCTATCGACCTTTTGAGGGACGTGACGGCCTTCATAGAGGAGTGGTACGACTGCTTTGTCCTTTACAGCCTGGTCGATGGTGTATTTGTCGATGAACCCTCCGAACCGTTCAACGGTCGACCTGTCCTTCTTCATCAGAGGAGTTCCGGTGAACCCGATGTAGCAGGCGTTCGGAAGAACGAGTTTCATCCTTGCATGTGATTCTCCGTACTGGGATCTGTGGCTCTCATCGACCAGTACGAAGATGTTTGGATCTTTGATCTTGACGGATCTTTTATTTAATGCAGAGACGAACTTGTCAATTACCGAGGTGATGATCATTGTCCTTTTACCTTCCAGCTGTCTGAACAGGTCCTCTCCTGTCCTTGCTTTATGAGGTTCCATTCCGCAGTAATGGAATGTATCCTTGATCTGTTTGTCAAGGTTTATTCGGTCGGTAACTATGACAACTCTTGCATTTGGAATATCCCTATCCATAGCAAGAGCCTTGGATAGCCAGACCATCGTAAGCGATTTGCCGGACCCCTGGGTGTGCCATATCACTCCACCATTTCTCTTGTTGGAAGCCTGGAAGGTTCTCACTCTTTTCATGGTCTTGTTCACTGCGAAATACTGCTGGTACCTGCAGATCTTCTTCTCTCCCTTGTCGAAGATGATGAACTTCCTTGTAAGTTCCAGAAGTCTTTCTTTTTTCAATAGTGAATGAAGTGTCCTGTCCTGCTCTGTTATCTGTCTTTTCTCCTTTTCTATCTGGTCGAAATACTGTCTTACGTAGCTGTACCTCTCCGAGAACAGCCTGTTCTTTTGATCTTCCTGCAGAGGTCTGTTTATAAGTTCCGAAATGTCCTCATCTTTCCTCTCTTTCCAGACCGACCAGAACTTTGACTTCGTCGTTGCCGTTGCATACTTTCCTTCGTTCTTGGAGATGGCAAGCAGTATCTGGGAATAGATGAACAGTCTCTGTATCTCGTTTCGCTTCTGGTTTCGGATGTTCTGCGAAACTGCCTGATCGATGGAGTCCTTTTCATCGGGCCTCTTGCATTCGATAACAACGAGTGGGATCCCGTTGACGAAGGCGACGATGTCGGGGCGGCGGTGACCTTTGCCGTCATCTGTTTCGACCTCGAACTCTTCTGTTACCTGGAAGGTATTGTTATCTATTTTGTCCCAGTCGATGTACTTCATCGTGTAGCTTCTGATGTTGCTTTTTATATTCTCCTCGAAGCTCTTACCGAGACAGAGCAGATCGTAGATCTGTTCATTCGTCCTTGCCACATTATCTATCATCACATCATCGATCGCCTTGACCGCGTTCGAGATGTTCCGATTTGAGAAGGGATACTGCTCCCCGAGATATTCGATCGTATTGATCTCCCTAAGCTTCCTCTCCAGAACAGAGGTGAGCACAACTTTCCCCTTCTTTCCCCCCCGAAGCTCCAGAGCCTCTCCCGGTGTCAGGTAATTGTACCCCATATTGATCAAGAGCTGCAGAGCAGGTATCTGCGAGATATGATCCTCTTTGAACGATGGTATTTCCATTTTCAGCTCCCCTTTTTTATGATCTTCCAATGGCCGCCTTTTGCAGGACCGATCCGTTTTAAAAACCCTTTCCGTTGCAATTCAGAAATATTCCTCTTGGTATTTCTGTGATTTATACCAATCTGTTCCGACAACTCTTTGGTTGAGATATTGTGGTTTTCCTCAATAGCCTTGAGAATGTGGATCTGGTTTTCAGTCAATTTTTCCACGTCTTTATAGGTGTCTTTGTTGGTGTCTTTATCAGTGTCTTTATTTACAACACCACCTATACCTTCAACCGTGTGCTCCCCGTCATAAGGCCCTATTGTTTTCCAGTAGCCATCCTTAGGTGTGCCAATCCTTTTTAAGTATGATTGTTGTTTTAATTTTGATATATTTATCTTGATATTTCTTTGATTTATTCCGATTATCTTTGACATCTCTTTGATTGAGATCCTGTTGTTTTTCTCAATTGCCTTGAGAATATTGATCTGTTTTTCAGTTAGTTTTTCTACGTCTTTATCAGTGTCTTTATCGGTGTCTTTATCTACGACACCTTCCTTCGATGAGATATCTCTTTTAAACACTGTGATGAATGAAGATACAAATTCCTTGAATTCTGTTTCCGGTTCCAGTTTCAGTATCTTTTTGATCCCTCTCCCCCAGTTCTCTACAAAATGGATATCTTTGAACTTATCGGCTATCAATGGATTTCTTCTCTTGGAAATATTCCCCTTCCTGATGGCCTCGATGGTCAATCCGCCAAATAGAAGGCCGGGACTTCTTACTTCCACTCTATCCTTGAACACTGCCACCTTGACAGTATCCTTTTTCCAGTAATCCCTATGTGAGAACGCATTGATGATCGCTTCCCTGAATGCATCTTTGTTGATCTCCGGGACATCAACTCTACGCAATCCATCAAGTCTCATGCCGATGTGTATATTTTTCAGAATGTATTTTTCAGCTTCCTCGATAAGTGTGAATATATCGCCTTCAAAGTCCTTCATATCGATCATGGTAGTTGTGTCGTCAGTTCCGAAAACAGCACAGCGAAGCTGGGACGCGTACGGAAAGAAATCCCTTGGTTCTTTTCCAAACAGGACCATGGCCGTATTTGTGGGTCTGTTTCCCTTGACCACGTCGATCTTCTCCAGAGAATTCTCATCATATTCTTTTCCGGAACGGTCCAGGAATATCCTTACTTTCTCCTCGTCAATGTCTTCAAGGGATGCGTCTTTACAGATCTTGTCATCCCATCTCATGGCTTCCTGGTTCTGTTCAAGGATTATCCTCTCGATCTCTTTGGGAGAGAGTTGTTTATCCTGATCGCTGACTCTCATATACACGCGACCATAAGCGTAATAAGGGATCTCGCTACCAGTGAACTCAACAAGAATACAATCCTTCCCATGGATCGTCTTCTTGTCGATATCTGGATAGATCCTGGGAGATATCCGATTGGCAATTACCTCCGATACATTCCGAAGGGTCTTCTCACTAACATCCTGCCCAACAACCTTCCCTTCCGGGCTGATGCCAAATATCAATGTCCCTTTCTGATGCTTGTTCAGAATGGAAACAATAGAGATGACCCCTTTCCTGAGTTCCGAAGTTGATCTC
>JAYEPK010000234.1:0-15901 GCA_034723935.1 Thermoplasmatota archaeon | reverse complement strand
GGCAAGGAGGGCCTGGTTAGCGGAGAATACCAGGGTAACATTGGTCTTTATCCCTTCATCCTTGCACATCTTGGTGACCTTCAATCCTTCTGCGGTCATGGGGACCTTGATGATGATGTTCTTGTGTATCTTCGAGAGCTCCTTTGCCTCCTTGAACATACCTTCCGCCTCCTCTGAAATGACCTCGGCTGAGATCGGTCCGTCAACTATGGAGCAGATCTCCTTTACGACCTCCTCGAACTTCCTACCCTCTTTTGCTATCAGGGAAGGGTTTGTTGTAACACCATCCACGACTCCCAGTGCGTTTGCTTCCCTTATATGGTCGATATTTGCAGTATCTAGGAATATCTTCATCTTGCTCACCTCTTCATCTCTATTACGGTCTTTGCGTTATCCACTATGTTCTCGACGGTCAATCCGTATGCTTCCATCAGCTCCTCAGATTCACCGGATTCACCAAAGACGTTTGGGATGCCGATCCTTTTCTGTGGAGCCGGTTCGTAATCAGCAAGCACCTCGGCAACCGCCGAGCCCATGCCAACTATCATGTTGTGTTCCTCCACGGTAACGATGGCCCCGGTTCTCCTGGCTGACCTGATTATCATGTTCTTGTCAATTGGTTTAATGGTGGAAATGTTCACCACCCTTGCCGAAATTCCGCTCTTTGCCAGGACCTCCGCAGCCTCCAGGGCCTTGGAGACCATAAGCCCCATGGCGATGATGGTCACATCATCTCCCTCCTTCAGAAGGTCGGCCTTCCCGATCTGGAAGTCGTAATTCTCGTCATAGATCATGGGAACGTTCGTTCTGCCGGTCCTGATGTAGCACGGTCCGGGTGTCTCTGCTACCTTCAGAACGGCCTTTTTCGTCTCCCAGTAATCCGCAGGTGCGATGACAGTCATGTGAGGGATCACCCTCATAAGGGCGAGGTCCTCGTGCATCTGATGGGATGCTCCATCACCTCCGACCGTGATCCCTGCGTGGGTAGCGACGATCTTGACGTTCAGTTTCGTGTAGGCTATGGACTGTCTTATCTGATCGTATGTCCTGCCGGTGGCGAACATTGCAAATGTGGAGGCGAATACTATCTTTCCTGTTGCTGCGAGTCCTGCGGCGATCCCCATCATGTTCTGCTCGGCAATACCGATATTGAAGAACCTCTCGGGATAGGCCTTGTCGAACATCGCTGTCGTGGTGGATCCGGAGAGATCGGCATTCAGGGCCACTACCTGCTGGTACTTGCCTCCGAGTTCTACAAGTGCCTCGCCGAATCCCGGCCTCATGTTCTTTAACTCCCACTCCATCAGACATCACCTCCAAGTTCTTCAAGGGCCTGATCCAGTTCTTCCTTCGTGGGAGGTTTTCCGTGGAACTTGAGCGACCCCTCCATGAAAGATACTCCCTTTCCCTTGATAGTGTTGGCAATTATTATCGTGGGTTTGCCCTTGTAGGTCTCTGCTTCCTTGAAAGCCCGAAGAAGCTCCTTCAGATCGTGGCCGTTCACCTCGATGACATGCCAGCCGAACGCCTTGAACTTCGGGAAAACGGGTTCGATGGACATGATCTTCTCGGTTGGGCCGTCTATCTGGAGCTTGTTGCGGTCGAGGACAGCACAGAGATTGTCCACCTTGTAATGGGTCGCGGCCATTGCAGCTTCCCATACCTGGCCTTCCTGTATCTCACCGTCACCCAGGATGCAGTAGACCCTGTAGTCCTTCCTGTCAAGTTTTCCACCGAGGGCCATGCCGATGGCCAATGAGAGTCCCTGGCCCAGGGAACCTGTGGATATATCGATCCCCGGGGTCTTGTTCATGCTCGGATGACCCTGCAACCTGCTACCGAGCTTTCTGAGGGTCATCAGCTCTTTCCTGTCGAAGTAACCGGAAAGGGCCAGCATTGAGTAAAGAGCGGGTGCGCCGTGTCCCTTGGAAAGAACGAGCCTGTCCCTGTCTTCCCAGTTCGGGTTGTTCGGATCATGCTTCATGACCCTGAAGTAAAGTGCAGTCAGTATCTCGACCGAGGACATGGATCCTCCGGGGTGGCCGGACCCTGCCTCGTGTATCATCTTGATGATCCATCTCCTTGCTTCCTGCGCGGTATCCTTCAGGGCCGGCAGGGTCGAATCCAGATCATGTAAGTAATCCATCCTTTCAAGCGGCAATATTATCATCTCCTTCGGCAGAACCAGAACCTTGGATCAGGGGAACAGGGGATAATGAAACTACCATAAATAAGGTTGTCCCATGGCGGTTTGAACTATTGGTTCCATGGGTCGAACAGCCCATTGAAAACATCAAGTGAGATCATCTGAAGTTCCATCGGTTCCCTGATCTTGCTCTCCTTGAAAAGGGAACCATGCACGGAATTCTCCCAGAGCTCCTTTATGATCGGACCCGGTAGTGTGACCTTCCTCTTCACGATCGTGTAGGATCGGCCAAGTTCCTCATCGACCCTCACTTCTTTTCCCCATCTCAGTCGGAAGTCCTTGATCCTGCTGTTGTTCATGGGTGGTCCCAGGTGCCTGTATTCCTCCGGAAGCTCTTCGGGTTCTGTTCGAACCCTTACAACGAAACAGGCATGTTCTATCTGTGACCGCCATGAATATCTGGCTTTCAAGTAACTCTGATCGGGGAGCCTTCCTTCGGGAAAGAATGCAAGGAATCGAATCGACACATTGTCGAATCCTATCCTCTCGAGATGGGAGCCGAGCTTTCTGAGCGATCTTTTCAGTTGGGTGATGACAGCACCCGGGTCACCATCCGGAAGATCGAGAGCGAAGAATGTGTCCCTTGGGTCAAGATCGGACAATGTGGCGATCCTCTTTGATGCCAGGGGTCTTTGGGAAAAAGGGTGAAAGAAGGACTCCGTGGGATTCCTTATGAACGCCCGGGACGCCCTGGAAGTATATGAGCGGGTACCTGCGGATATCGGCGATGCCACGTTCCTGGAGCTGTCCACCGGGTCTATAACGATTAAGGGGTGGTTTGAAAAATCTCGTCTGCAGACCTCTGGTTCCTTCGGCTCATCAAGATAGGAACCTTCCCTGTTGAAGAGGATCACATCTTCCGGTCCATGCATGATCTTTGTATCCTCGATCACCTCACATCCTGCGGGTGACGGTGATCTGCCGTCGATCATGGACAGAGCTTCCAGTACCTCGTAGAATGAACCGAAATGAAGGACCAGAAGTTCCGTCAGGTAACCGCTGAACCCTTCGACTGTATCCTCCGCACCGTAGGATCCGATACCTTTGAGAAAGGATTTCAGAAGGACCACATCCTTCCTCTTGTCTTCCGCGAGCCTTTTGTTGATATATTCGGTATGGAGCGGGGTCCTGTCAACAGCGGTCGATACACTGGTTCCCGGTTCAAGTGCAAGACAGGGCACAACATCACATCTTATTCCTTCGTACCTTCCTGTCAGGTAAGGATGCTGTGTATAACGTCTCTCGGGTTCCGTCAGAAGTTCTCTTCCCGCTTTCAGGCCATCTATCTCGAGATCGGTCTTGTCCGTACCGGAAGGGAAGAGCAAGAACAGGTCAATATCGGCATCCTTCATCATCGTCCCCTTGGCGACGGAACCGACCAACTTAGGTTCAACATCCTGAAGTCCCATCTCATCAAGGACCTTTCTGGAATTTTCCAGAAGATCCCTTGAAATTTCCTTGATGTGATCAATATCTTCAACGGATGGGTATGCCGCTTCAAGAATGGTCTCCTGCAGTGCAATAGGCATCCCTTTTTTACCCTCTTGGCCTTTGACCATGTTCAGGGAATGTTATTTGAACTATTAAACCATGTTTCGGAAAAAGTGGGGTTACATCCATGACGGATATAACAGTGATCGAGGCCGGACCTTTCGATTCCAACATTTTTCTGCTCATGACGAAGGAATCAGCCGTTCTCATCGATACGGGGTCCGGTTTTCACAACAGGACAGTGATCCATAACATAGAGAAAAGATTGGATGGTTCGAAGCTGGATGGAATTGTTCTTACCCATGAGCACTTTGACCACAGCGGGGGAGCTAGGAACCTGATGGAGCATTTTGATGTTCCGCTCTATTCGTCCAACGAAACCGCAAGGGCGCTCCGGGAAGCGGATGAGAACCTTACGGGAAGTTTTCTCTTCGGCGCACATATGGAGCCAGTAATGGATATACTTGAAATGGGTTCAGAACTGAGTATCGGGGATATTGAGATCGAGGTCTACAGTACTCCCGGGCACTCTCCGGGCATGGTCTGTTTGATAACCCGGGAGGATCGGGAGCTCTTCTGCGGTGATCTTCTGTTCTGCGACGGAGGTGTTGGCAGATGGGACCTTCCTGGAGGAAACCTTGATCTCCTGAAAGGATCGATCAGCGCCTCTCTGAAATGGAACATATCCTCGTTGTATCCCGGGCATGGGAGGGTCGAGACCAGGGATCCGAAGGGGCAGATAGAGCTGTCTGCCAGAATGTTATCCATTCTTTAACCGAAAATCAGAAAATAGGTAATGATAAGCAGGCCAATGACCACGGAGATCCAGAAGACGATAAGTCCGACGGAGATGAGTGCCTGCAGTCTTGCGGCTTTTTTCGGATCATCATATATCATTCTCAGCAGTGGGTCCCGGGGTCTCTTTCCCCATTTATCACTATTTCCCGGAACGATCCGCCTTTGCATATGGTCGACAGATGTTCCTTGTATGATATATTTTTCTTGTCCCTCCTCATTCTATGTAAAGATAAGGGAAATCTTTATCAAGACCATGGGTTTTCATCTCCATGTAGAGTATGTTATCTAGAGGTCTGCCAATTGAAGAAGAAAGATGAAAGAAAGGACAGGCATTCTGTCGCCGAACTGCGTGGCTGGCTCAAGGAGAAGAAGATCAGTTCGACCAGGGACCTGAAGGTCCCCAAGAAGATGATGAACCAGGTCATCGGCCAGAAGGAAGGGGTGGAGGTCGCGAAGAAAGCGGCCAAACAGAGACGCCATCTCCTTTTGATAGGGGACCCGGGCACTGGTAAGTCAATGATAGCACAGTCGATGACCGAGTACCTTCCCCCGGGGGAGATGGAGGATATACTTGTATATCCGAACCCCGAGGACCCTAACGAACCGAGAATAAGGACCGTTCCCGCAGGGAAGGGGAAGGAGATAGTCAAGGCCCAGAAGGCCCAGGCCCAGGTCAGGAAGGAGAAGAAGAACTCGTGGAAGTTCCTGCTGATAGGAGCGGTAATGCTCATTACATTCATTTATTTCCTTTATGAACAGGATATAATGATAATCATTGTAGGTATAATGGTAGCCATCGCTATCTACTTCTTTTCGAGGTTCATCTCGATGTCAAAGAAGGATGATGAACTGATACCGAAACTTCTCTCAGGTCATGACAAGTTGCCGAAGGCTACGTTCATCGATGCTACCGGAGCACATTCGGGTGCCCTTTTGGGGGACGTAAAGCATGACCCGTTCCAGTCCGGGGGTCTCGAGACACCTCCCCATGACAGGGTCGAGGTCGGAGCGATCCACAAGGCACACAAAGGTGTTCTGTTCGTCGATGAGATAAATCTTCTCAGACCGGAGTCCCAGCAGTCACTTCTGACCGCAATGCAGGAGAAGAAGTTCTCCATTTTCGGACAGTCGGAAAGGTCGGCCGGTGCAATGGTCAAGACCGAAGCTGTTCCGTGCGACTTCATTCTGGTTGCAGCTGGCAACCTGGATTCCGTTTACGGAAGACAGGGGTCGGACGGGGAGCGCTACGGAGGTATGCATCCCGCACTAAGGTCAAGGATACGGGGTTACGGTTACGAGGTCTATGTGAACGCCACAATGAAGGACACCAGATCCAATCGGATGAAGGTCGTCCGATTCATAGCCCAGGAGGTCAAAAAGGACGGGAAGATACCGCACTTCGATTCCTCTGCCATTGCCGAGGTCATAAGGGAGGCTCAGAGGAGGAGCGGTATCCGGGGTCAGCTCACCCTGCGGTTCAGGGAGCTCGGCGGACTCATCAGGGCAGCCGGTGATATTGCAAGGGATAAGGGACACAGGTTCACAACGACCAATGACGTTCACAAGGGCAAGTTCCTGTCCAGGTCCCTGGAACAGCAGGTGGTGGACCAGAACCTGAAGAAACGAAAGAGCTACATCAGTATTGAAACCAATGGGGCAAGGATAGGGGTGGTCAACGGCCTCGCTGTCATGCAGGGTGACGAGAGCCTCTCCGAGATGTCCGGCATCGTGCTCCAGGTTGCTGCCGAGGTAACACCCGCGTCATCCAAGGAGGAGGGGCGGATAATAGCCACAGGTAAACTTGGAGATATTGCAAAGGAGTCTGTTCAGAACGTCTCCGCCCTGATAAAGAAGATGACCGGCAAGGATATCTCCAGTTACGATCTGCACATCCAGTTCCTGAACTCCTACAACAATGACGGTGATTCTGCCTCGATAACAATAGCAACGGCAGTGATTTCGGCATTGGAGGGGATTGCAGTGGACCAGTCAATAGCCATGACCGGTTCCCTGTCTGTAAGGGGAGATGTCCTTCCTGTTGGTGGTGTGACCGCCAAGATCGAGGCAGCTGCCAAGATGGGAATGACCAAGGTTCTGATACCCAAGGCCAACGGAAAGGATGTAATGCTCGAGGACAAGTTCGAAGGCAAGATCGAGGTTGTGACCGTCTCCAATATCAAGGAGGTCCTGGGGCATGCTCTTGTATCGGACATCAAGAAGGATTCCCTCTTCATCAGGCTCTCGAAGATAATCAAGGGCACGGACAGAATTCCGATCGGTAAGAAGGATCCGCAAACAGCCTGATGTCGTGTCCCTCCCTCAATGTGCCGATGAATCTTTTTCGACCAATTCGCGATCGGAAATGATATGATCAGTTACATATGTTCCACTATGCTTATTGTACAAGAAAAGTATCGAACAGACCAAAAAGGGTCGAGTTTAAATAAGAAGAATTTATAGAGGGTCTCTGCCCTGCAAATGGGCAATACCCGGTACACTGGTACCTGGATAAATGCTCACAAATAAAGCTATATAAGAAAAGCCTATTGTGGGCTAAAGCCAGTGCTAGTAGCTGGTGTAATGGACGTTAATTCGGAGGACATCTGATGTCAAGAGTGGCGCGAAGCAGAACATTGGGCACCCTGGTGGTGCTTTCTCTGGCCCTCGCGGGCCTTTTACTGGTACCCGCGGGTGCTTCGGCAGAGGGAATGGCGAATTTGAAGGTCAGGGTTATCGAGAAGGATTTCCTTGAGAACATCGAGAACGCTGATGTTCACTGTGTGAACGTCCACACAGGTGAAATGTACGATCTTTACTGGGACACCGCAAGGTCCAGGTATCAGACCGATGTGCCTGATGGCTCATACGCCGTCTTTGCCACGGCCGAGGGTTATTCCTTGCAGGAAAGCCCCTCATTGGTTAGCATGATCACTTCTGTTAACGATGACACCGTGGAGATCATCAGGTTGAAGTATATACCCCAGGATATAACACTCGAGTTCGAAATAAAGGATGGAATAGAGTACCTCGAGGGGGCAGCGGTCCATGTCTTTGCGGATGAAGGACAGCACCTTTCAGCAGTGACCAATATCTCCGGTATCGCAAAGGTAAAGGCTCCAATGGATGTTGACCTTCATATCCTTGTTTTCTACGAGGGAATGAAGACCGAATCCATTAACGGGAACTGGAACACAAGTCAGGACTGGAACCTTGATCTGGAGAGGCCCAGTGAAAGGGAGGATTCCTACAAGGTGATCGGCTTCGTCAAGGACGGGGCCAGGTTCGTTGCGGATGTTGATGTGCATGTATGGGACTCTGCCAATCGCCATATGGTCCCTCTGGAGGAGGACTTTGAAGGCGCACTTTCACTTCCGTTGTACAATGCGACGTTCGAGGTCTTGATCGAGGCAAAGGGATACGAAGCTCAGCTTGTCGAAGGCGGCATCGATCTTACGTCACAGACATACTTCGTTCCAGACAATGAAAATGAGAGTTTCGAGATGAGCAAGATCTCGGAGACAGGGTCAAGGGTTACCACAGTAAGCCTTGACAACGATGTGATGAACCCTGTCATCGAAACCGTCTGGACCATGGATGCGAACTCTGTCTTCTGGGGTGCCGAGAACGACTTCGGAAATCCCAGGATGCAGATATCGGGCCCCTTCTACTCTCCGGATTGGATGGATGTAGATGGAGTTGAGGCCAACGATACCGTCGCACTTCTCGAGTCCCTCGGACCTACCTGGATCACCACCGGCGATTTCTTCAGTGTGAACAGCGAGTATTACACTGCAGACCTTGACGGATACTCTGTGGACATCACAGACCTTGCAGGTGAGGTTCAGGAGACGGGTGTGAACCCGGTCGTGACAATGACCCAGCCCTATACCTCGGATATGGAATATGATGATGAGGATGTTATAACGATCGAGGTGTTCGATGTGATGGAGGGAGAGATCGTGGAGATCAAACTTCCCGACAATTACGAGATACTCGGTGACTTCGGCGACTCTGCGGAGTTCATGAACACGGGAAGATCGCAAATGAGGGTCTTTGAGGCTCTGGAGTTCACCGCAAAGGTCAAGGAAGCCCCCGAGGCCGTTCTTGACTTTACCAACTACTATGATTTCTACGAGGTTGATGACAAGGAATACATTGTGAACCTGGATACCAATGTAACACTTACAGGGAGGAACTCCGATGATATGGTCGGAGAGATCGAGAATTATCTCTGGAACCTTCCCGCATCCGTTATGGTCTGGGATGAGGACGAGGAGACACTCGCTGCCCTTGCTGATATGGATCTCACGGAGATGGAGGCGATCACCATTCAATTCCCTGTCGATGTCCACTTCAATGTCACACTTGGTGTGAAGGACTCTGCGGGGGATAGTTCCAAGACCGACGATTGGGTGTGGATCACCGCTGACGGGACCGCACCAACCATTGATGACTATACCCTCAAGATAAAGGACACCGATGAGAACGTCACCTTGGATGGGGAGAACTACACCATCGACGAGGATGTCGAGTTCTTCCTGAACGCAACCACCGCAACGGATGGTGAACACGGGGAGATAGTTGATTATGTCTGGCTCTTCGATGATGCATCCGGAGCCCTCAACGGAGATGTTGTGACCAAAATGTTCGCTGACCCTGGCTTCTACAACATACAGCTCAAGATAAAGGACGCAGTGGGCAACGAGTTCGTTGTGGATAACAAAACGGTCGTTGTAACTGATATCACCAAACCGATGTCGGTCATCAAGCCCTTCTCCGATGTGACACAGGGTGACGATGTTGAGATGAATGCAACACAGTCATACGATCCAAGGACATCCGGCAACCTGGAAGAAGATATTGTTGCCTGGACCTGGTATGTCAGGAAGGATAACCAGGATTGGGACGAGCAGGTAGAGATCGGGAACGAACAGGTATTTACTTATGTCTTCGAAGATCCGGGAACTTACATCGTGAACCTCTCGGTCGAGGACAAGATGGAAATGGAAGGATACTCCGAGAAGATCCTCATGGTGAGCGGTCCTGACCTTCAGGTCCTCTCACTCACCTTCGAGAGCCCCAATGAGAACGAGCTCAACGATGGAGAGAGTCCGAAGATATCCATTACATACTCGAACGAGGGAACCATGGCCATAAACGATACCTGGGTCCTCAGGGTTACCGTGAACGGTGACAAGATAAAAGAAGAGACCATAGATGCGAACATAGCCCCGGGTGAGATAAACTACTTTAACTTCACCTACGAGCTCCCCAAGGGAGATGACGAGAGAACGTTCGAGGTGGAGCTTGACTACGAGGGAACCATCGCCGAGATGAACGAGGAGAACAATCATTTCGAGACCATTGTGACCGTGGAAGTTGGCGGGGCCAATTTCCCGGTATGGGTCATTCTCGTGGTTATTCTCGTGGTCCTCGTTGGATATGTAGTATACATGAAGTTCACCAGGCAGGAGTGGGGATACGAGCCCATTCAGAGATGGTGGGAAAACAGGAACAAGTGATAGATAGATCACCTGGACCGGATGGGAGGCGGGTTTTGCTCGCTTCCCTTTTTTAATGTACTTTTCCATAGTTCATTCGAGCCATGCAGTGGTCGATCAATTACCGGATGAGACAGGTAAACAGAACGGACGAGTTCCGATGAGGTTCTACTCTCCAAGGAGCCACTCCCAGGCAGGAATGGTATTAAAATTTAAGAACTTATGAACGTGAACTTGATTGTTCGTGATATCTTCATTGGGTAAAACTACGACATCTTGCCGATCTTTACCCAATGAAGATGCTCGCAGAACCGGAGTCCGAAGGAACCGATTCTGCTTGAGTCTATATGTTGAATACGCTTTAACAAGTATTAAAGATCAAGGATTCGACTATAATTGAATATTTGTCCACTTTCAACTTCTCGTTAGTGCGGGAATTATTTATGTCTCTTCTGGAAATTCAAAGATACAACAATGAGGATCATGATAAGAAGCAGAATGATTCCGATGATTAGATAGACGATCATGGAACCTTTATCATTAGTATCCACCGAATCATCGACGTTCGGATCCGATCCCTGTTTGAACTCGTCAAGGTTCGAGATGCTGTCTCGGTCTGCATCCAATGCTGCATCCGAAGCATCATCCGGATCGAGACCGTATTTCAATTACCATTCATCGGGTATGCCTGAAAGATCTTACCCTGCTGAAAACGTTCTTTACAAGCAGCGATAACAGGAATACCGCTCCCATCAACAATACGATCGTGGCACCCGGGGGAGTGTCCAGTTCGATGGAAAGGACATTGCCTGCCGTGGTCAGGACAATACCGAGAACCACGGCCCAGATCATCATGATAGAGAGCCTTTTGGTGAACAGGTTTGATATTGCTGCGGGGATGGTGAGCATTGCAATTATAAGAACGACCCCGACGACCTTGACAAGGAGCGTGATGGTGAGCGCTATGAGGATCAAAAGGGCCATGTTCATGACGGATACCTTTATACCCGATATCATTGCGAACTCCTCGTCGAATGCCATGGCCTCGATGTCCTTGAAAAAATAGAGGACGAACCCGTATATGAGGATAAGGAGCCCTCCCATTATCATGAGGTCAAAGGAGCTGATGAGAAGTATATCCCCGAACAGGATGGATTCGGATGATACCCTGGCCATACCGGTCCAATTCGTGATGCTGTAGAACAGGATGCCAAGTGCCATGCCGAGGACCCAGATGACCCCAATCGTGGAGTCCTCACGAAATCTCTTCTTTATCGGCTCGAAACCGAGAACGAGTGCCGCCCCGATCGCGAACAGCACTGCACCCAACATCGGATCGAACCAGGAGAGCCCGAGACCCTGGAGCCAGTAGGCCATACCGATACCGCCGAAGGTGGTATGTGAAACACCACCGGCTATGAACACGTTCCTCCTTACGACAATGATGCTTCCGATAATGCCGCAGGCGAGGCTTGCAAGGATCCCTGCTATCAACATTCTCTGGATGAACTCGATATCTCCGAGATATTCAAGGGTCTTGAGCATTATCACTTCCCTCCGTGGTCGTGGGGAGCAAGGACCCGATGAGGTATCCCGTGTGCGATAAGATCGACGGGACACTGGTAGCTCTCTTCAAGCATCTCGGGAGTTATTATCGGTTCATCGTTCTTGAACAGGTGCCTGTTCAAGCAGGCAACAGTACTCACATGGGATGAGATGATGCCGATGTCGTGTGTTACAAGGACAATTGTCATATCACTGTTCAGCTTTTTAAGAAGCTTGTATATGCTCTCTTCCATCTTCGCATCGACCGACGCTGTCGGTTCATCAAGGAGAAGCATCTTCGGTTCTGTCGTGAGTGCCCTTGCGATGTAGACCCTCTGTTTCTGGCCTCCTGATAGGGAGCTGATGTGGTTCCTTCTTTCATCCCATAGACCGACAACTTCAAGTGAATCCTTGACCGCTTCCCTGTCCTTGCGCGAATAGTAGGGTCTGAGCCCCTTCATTCTTCTTCTCCCCATCATGACCACATTGAAGACCGTGATCGGGAAATCTCTGTCGAATACCGTGTACTGGGGAACGTAACCCATGTCCTCTCTGCCTTTTTTCGGTTCCTTTCCGTAGACCTTGATGGTTCCTTTCATTGGAGGGATCAGACCCAGTATTGCCTTGAGCAGGGTGGATTTTCCACCGCCGTTCGGACCGATGAGACCGAAGAACTCGCCGTGCTCGACATCAAGGTCTACATTGCTTATGACGGTCATGTCATCGTAGCCAGCCGACAGCTTCCTTACCTCGATCGCCTTCATGGATCTACCTCACAACAATTGAAACCATCGACCATGGCCCGGGCAACTTCCAGAAGGTTTGATTCCATGTCCTCTGCCAATGGATCCACCATCACCACACGTCCTCCGATGGCATCTGCTATCTCCTCGGCGCTGGAAGTGTCGAACTGTGGTTCGACGAAGATCACTGTTATATTGTGATCTTTTGCCTGTTCGATCATGCCGGCAACCCCTTGAGGTCCCGGAGCTTTGCCGTCTTCCTCTATTGCAAGCTGGATAAGATCGAGATCATCTGCAAAATAGCCCCAGCTTGGATGATAGGTAAGAAATTCACGGTCCCTGTAGGGTTTCAGGATCGTTGTTATCTCTTCGATCTTTGGGTTCAGAAGGTCCATGTAATCCTGGTATCCCTGGCTGTAGTTCCCGTCCGGGTCCTCTTTTATCAATGCATCTCTCACGTTCTCTGCCATTATGGCAAGGTTCGCAGTTGAGAGCCATATATGTGTGTCGATACTGCTATGTCCTCTATGTTCATCGAAGCCGTGGTGCTCATCGAAGGTCTTCAATTCTATGCCCTCCGACAGGTCAATGATCTTCATTCCCCGGTTCTGCTCGATGAGTGTGTCCATGTGAAGTTCCTCGAACTCCAATCCGGACCCGATCTTGAAGTACATATCCGCCCTGGCAACATCGATAAGCTGGCCAGGTGTTGGAGAGTGATCATGTGGTGACTGCCCTTCGGGGATCATTACAATGACGTTTACATCCTCACCCGCTATCATCTCTATCATGTTCTTCTGGGGGAGAATGCTGACGATAACAAGGTCAAGTCCTTCGCTACCGTCATCGTCGCCCAGGCATCCGGATATCACCATGGCCGGGATGAAAAGGGCGAATGCAATAAGGATAACGGTATGTTCGTTTGACATGTTTCCGATCATGTTAATATATAATATCCTGAAGGTTAATAAATCTTATCAAGAGCATATTCATATTTTAATAAAAAGAATATTAAATGAAGGTTGATATTATTAAATATTAGTAACATTTAATTACTATCTTGATAATGTGTGGGCCATGGCAGTAGTATCCGTATCGCTGACTGAGAGGAACATGGAGGTCCTGGACAGGATGCAGGATGCCTTCGGTCTGACCGGAAGGAGCGAGGCCGTAAGGGCCTGTCTGAGGTCTGCAGAGGACGAGATCAGGGACAGAGAAGGGCTCAAGGGACATGTGGAGGGTGTGCTGGTAATAGTACATGAATTCCACAACTCACCCAACCTGGACGCGATCAGGCACGAGCATCAGGATATAATAACCACCCAGATCCATTCCCATCTCAAGAACGAGAAATGTCTTGAGGTGTTCATCATCGATGGGATGGCGGAGACCGTGAAGGAGATGATCTCAAAGTTCCGTGGAAAGGACGAGCTGGATTTTGTGAAGTTCGTGAAGAGTTGAGCAAAGATCACAATCTGGTCCAGGCGATCTCGAGATACAGAGGGCCATTTCCATGGTGATGAGGCTCTCCTATCCCCTCGGAGGGTATGGAGAAGAGGAACCTCTTCCTGACGGAGTGGCTGAGCCTCATGGTCCTTGACAGTTCCTCCCAGGTGAAGGTCCGATCCCTGTCAACGCAGTGGACAAGGAACTTCGAGTGGTCCTCCAGCGATATTTTCGTGTATACCCTGAAATGGGCCCCGTACTTGAACCCGGTCCTTGGAAGGTATCCTCTTGACCGGAGGTCAGTATAGGTCCTGAACTTCAGTTCATCGGCATCACCATCAAAGAGCATCCTGTCCTCCTCGGACGAGAGCAGGAGTGCACCTTCAAGTGCGGTTCCGATGCAGCTTTTCACGACCGTGTCATCGACACCTTTACCGCTGATCATTGCTCCCCCGTCTTCAATGGGGGTCCTTGCGGTTTTACCTTTCACTCCCGGAAGATCGGATCTTTCCGTATTTTCCTCCAGGGAGCACCTGATCCTGTAATGTGTCACGTCCCAATCGCTGTCCACTATGGACGCAACCAGTCCCATTCTCATGTTCTCCTTGCTCCGGGAATCCCTCCAGATGTCAAGGAGCGACACAGGATCGTGTTCTCTGTAGACATTCACCCAGGTGTCGGCTCGACCGTTCGAAGGACGTTTTCCCCGTGGATATACTGTCCAGTCTCCGGTATCCTCTCCGGTCACAACGAGTCCACGGTTGCGGAGGTCCCTGAAGACCATGAGGTTCTTGAGGAACGAAGGATCGAGGTCGAGTCCCCTGGCGATGATCTCCGCCAGGGATGCGGTCCTTCCTTTCCGGCTCCTCTTCACGGATATCCGCGCCCTCTCGACGAGATAAGCTGCCTCCACCAGAGAAAGATGTGAACCGCCGCCGCTCTGGGGAGATCCGAAGTTACCCTTGTTCATGAGGGTCGATGCGAGGGATGTATCCTCTACAACGACCTTGTTCTCCCGGAGGTATGGGTCCATGCATCCATTTATTACCTCATCGATCATAAGTCTAACCCTTCGAATGGAGTGGGGAGCGTTTGGTGCTGGTGCCTCGGTTGTATTATTTTGATTTGAACGTGAACCTCAAGACCTTACAACTTTCTGTTATAAACCCCTGCATCCGTTTCGTATCCTTGAATGTCATTTCAATGAATGGAGAAAGGTCCATAAAGCATTAATATGGACTTTTCGATACGGGTATCGTCATCCTATCGAAAGAAGAGATGATATCGATAGGGGATGTCCAAGGAGGATTTGAATGACTGGAGATGATAATGGTTATAAGATAATCCGAGCCTTAATAACGATATATGTAATATTTTCCATGAACTGCGTATATTTAACTTATGATGTTAATAAAGATAATTTAAATAGTGAATATCATATTTATTCTGAGGTAAAGATACAATCTGAAACAAGAAATACAAATGACGATATTGATTGGCCGATGTATAAATACGATTCTCATCATACAGGATATAATCCAAATATTCTTTATAATAACTCAGGTAGATTAAGATTCAAAATCAGGATACATCCAACTATTGAAACAACTTCACCTTCTATTGACAAATATGGGAATCTTTATATTGGATCGTCACCATCTTTAACGAATTCAAGCACAGCTGTTTATAGTATTAACAAAAATAAATCAATAAATTGGATATTTCATAATAATTATGGAACTGTAAATGATGCCGTGTGTGTTGAAAATGATGACAATATATATTATACCTCATCTGCAGGGTATATTGTTTCGTTATATTCTGATGGGACAAAGAATTGGTTTAGAAAGATTAATTCTTCATCAACAAGTGCATTAACAATCTATAAAAAAAATTTGTATTTTGGTGCAAATAATGGATATTTATATAAGCTAAATTTGAATGGTACAATTAATTTGACTGTATTTCTTAATAATCCAGTTTCTTCAACAATATCTATAACAGATGATTCGATATATGCGATAACAAAAAATGGTTCATTATTTTGCATGTCCCATTTGGGAGATATTAAATGGAGATATTATTCCCATGATGAAATTTGGGGTGCTTCTCCATCAATTTCACCAATGATAGATAATGATGATAATATATACTTCGGTTCATGGAGTAAA
>JAYEPK010000233.1:0-15912 GCA_034723935.1 Thermoplasmatota archaeon | reverse complement strand
ATTATGGAATCGGTGAGGATGATATTCCTGCAGGATGAAGAATAGAGGAATGTCGAACGCCCGATGCAGGTGATATTGTCTAAGATCACATTCCTGGTGGAAGTCAAGGTGATCGCCCATGATGAGGATGCCGAGAACGTGATGTTCCTGACTATGACAAAGGATGTCGTGCTGATGAACTGTATGTTGTACGATGTCATATTGTGGTCTGAAACGATATATGGATCCGACTGGATCCCGGTACCACTTCTGACATACAGAGAACTGGCTCCCGTGAAGGAAGCGTTCCCGTTGAAAATTATATTCTCCGTCGCATCATCCAGACCTGTACCATCGTTTGTAAAGATAAATAGTAGAGAAGGGAACAGAAGAAAAAGGATCACTACGAACGACAAATGAACTTTGATCATTGATTCTAAGTAATAAATCCAGTATATAAATTTATTTTCAAAAAAGCGGAGACCTGCACATATCTCAAAGGCGCTCCCTGATCATTGTGATAAGATCCTCGATATGGTCCGCACTCTTTAGCTCGGAGAGACAGAGCACCGGCAAACCCTTGACCCTCTTCCTTTTCACATCATCGGGCAGTATAAGAAAAGGGTCAGCACCGGTCACTCTGCTCATGCTTGAAAGCTCCCCAGCCTTCTTCTTTATATTGCTACCCTTTACATTCACCGAGGTGAGGAAAAGGTCCACCTTCACCCTTGCAAGTGCATCGAACGGACATTTCTGAGTGGGAACCACCTCCATACCAAGTGAATCCAGATGTTCGAACACTTGTTTCTTCATTCCATCCAGAAGATCGTAACCTTCCCGTATGCTCTGAAGCTCATCACTGTACGAGAAAGGGTCAAGAGGCACTATCAATGATATGTTCAGGATGGATTCTATTCCAAGTGCGATCTCGATATCTGCCCCCATCCCTACTTCATACATCTGGATGGCCTTTCTTGAAACACCCAACATCTCCGCCATGGCACCAAGGGAGATCCCCATCTCGGACCTCCTTCTGTTCATCGCCCGACCGTCTATTGATACGAAAAAGCCGTTGGATCCACGATAGATCATTGGTGGGACCTCCTCGATCAGATGGTCGAAGAACGTATTGAACGTCATCAACGGGACCCTTATTTTAACGTAAAGCACACCATCTCTGAACACGGATGATCTCGAGGAGGGCGTTATGATAAAAGGTGACGCTTTCAGAACCCTTGAAAGAGCTATGATCTCATTTGACCAGGCCCTCGTCATCTCGGATCCGGTTCCGAGTATCTTGATGACAAGTATCTCGTTATCCCTTCTTGAAACGAGATCAAAGCTCGGAACACCATCACCCTTGATCTCCGAGATGTCGAATCCGGATCGGTCAAGGACCATTTTTACATCCCTGATCAGCTCCAAGGTCTCCATATGAACCATTACCCAAATGCGCTTCCCGTATTAATCAATAGACTGAAAAAAGAGTGTTGCAGGGGTCTCGGAAGAGAGGATTGTTCAGCATATTGGAGTGATACACCTTAGAAACAGCTACTCCCCTGCAACGTAGTTCGTATAGCAAGTTGTATGGGGCGATGATCCACACAACAAACGGTAAGTGGTTTTAATCTTAATAAACCTTGTCGCGCCGATCATTGTACATGTGGGAAACCTATATAATGGAGTTCCCAAATGGCCAGAAAACGTGGAGTTGATATCTTGAAAAAGGACCTGGTTTCCCTCCTGGACATCAAGAATGAACTGAAAGAGATCATCGAGCTCGCCATGATCATGAAGGGCGAGAACAAGGACGACATGGAGATCAATGCATTCAAGGGAAAGACACTTGTCATGATATTCGAGAAACCGAGTCTGAGGACACGGGTCTCGTTCGAAGTGGGATTCACACAGATGGGAGGCACTGCACTCTACCTCTCGCCGGACGAGATCCGGATCGGAAAGAGGGAATCCGTGCATGATGTTGCAAAGGTGCTCTCCAGGTTCGCTGATCTGATCGTGTACAGGGCATTTGACAGCGAGAACATGAAGAAGCTGGCAAAGCATGCCGATGTTCCGGTGATCAACGCCCTCGATAACATCGAGCACCCCTGCCAGGCGGTTGCAGATTTCATGACCATGACAGAGATCAAAGGGGAGCTGTTAGGGAGGACGCTTGCATGGGTCGGGGACGGCAACAACGTTCTTCATTCCCTTCTTTACGGAGCTGCCATTCTGGGCATGAACATCAAAGCAGCATGTCCAAAAGGCTATCTTCCGGACAATGAGATCCTCGAGAAGGCCAGGGAGATCGCAAAGGAAACAGGTGCATCCATAATGCTGACGAACGATCCGGTGGAAGCCGTCACCGACTCAGACGTTGTCTACGCTGACACCTTCATCTCCATGGGTGAGGAGGCGGAGAAGGAACAGAGATTGAAAGCTTTCGATGGTTTTCAGATCAACATGGAGCTCTTCTCGAAGGCAAAAGAGGATGCAACCTTCATGCACTGCCTGCCTGCGCACAGGGGAGAAGAGGTAACCGATGAGGTAATTGACTGTCCGAGGTCCGTCGTGTTCCAGGAAGCGGAGAACAGGATGCACGGCCAGAAGGCGGTCATGGTGAGGCTTGCGGGTATCAGGTGATCTCCCAGACATTCTGAGATCTGGGAAGATCCAGATCGATCACTCCCATCATTGCAGGCTGAGGTTTGAAGTTCATCATCTTCTGATAATCCGTCTGCGACTGCCATGTCGATCCCTGGACAAGCTGTACGCCCTTGTAATAGCCCATTCCAAAACTGTGAACATGGCCCGTGACGAAGATATCCGGTACATCATCTATGATAAGACAGTCACTATCCGCCGGTGCGACCTGGTTCCTCATACCGTATGCCGGTGAGAGATGACGTGATCTGAGCATCTCCACCATACCCGGGACCGGATCATCATACGAGACATCCTTGAAGATCGTCACCATGTCATCGAAGGATTTCCCGTGATAACCAAGAACGTTGACACCGTGGATGGAGAAGTATGAAGGGTTTGGCATGAAATGGATATTGTCAAAGGAAAATATCTCCTGGAAATCCTTTGGAAGCATCGGCTGGGGTTCAGCGAGACGAACAACATCGTGGTTCCCCGGAAGCAGGATCAGTTCAACATGGTCCGGGATATCGTGGAAGGATTCTGAAAGGGCCTCGTACTGTTCGTAGATGTCATGGACCGCAAGGTCCTTTTCCTGATCGGGATAGGCACCGATCCCATCCACCAGGTCACCGGCAACGATCAGGTATTTTACGCGTGTTCCTTCCCTGGCGGGAAGCGAGGCAGATTCCTTTCCGTTCAGCCATTTGACCATCCTCTTCCATTTCCTGTCCAGATAGTTCCTGGAACCGATATGGATATCCGAGGTGAAGGCTGCTGTAAGTCCCTTGACGGTGGAAAGCCTTCTTCTGTGGTTCGACGGGAGGTCCACCTTGAACAGCCTGTCGGCGAAAACGATGTCACCATTCCTCCTGTCCCCGGATTTGAATTTTCCGATAACACCTATGACCTCGTCGTTCACGAGGCGAATCCCGGAAAGCTCCTTCTTGGTCTTCATGAGAAGCACCCTTATGGGTCCGGTCGGATCCTCCATATTGACCATGATGTGGCCGTTCTTCGTCGATCTGATACTCTCGATGATGCCAATGAACCTCACGCTGTCATCGGACCCCTTGAGATCGTATATGTCCCTGGTTGGGGAAAGGTCCCCGTACTGTCTAACAAGTATCTCCCGTAGAGACCTGAACCTGTGCATGAAGAGCTTCTTGAAATCCTCTATCTTGCCTCTGCCGTTTATTCCAGGGTCCATGTCCTTAAGGACCTTTATCTCGGTGGAGTATTCGCTCGCCAGTGGTTTGGGGGAGCCTCCAGGGCCGGATGGTCGATCCCTCAACATCCCTCTGCCTGCTCCAAGGGTCGAAGAGACCGAGCTGGAAACACTCTCGATCCGGTGTTTCACTCCCGTATCCACCACGGCCATGATCCCTTTGTCGAGAGGATCCTGCATGTTCTGCAAGGGGTCCCTGGTTTCCTTGTCAGCAGGTTCATCATTCTCTTTCTCCGGACCAGAACTATCGATGTCCGCAAGGTCCAGTTCCTCGATATGTCCGACATCGATGATAAGGGGGAGGTCCGCGCCATTGTCCAGCAGTGATTCGATCCTGCTGATGAGTCCAGGCTTCCCGGCGAGATAATGATGTGCGCTCTGGGAAAGGAGGCGGTTATGCTTCATGAACTTCTTCGTCAGATCCTCCATCGCATGGGATTCTGCGATCAGTATATTTAGGTTATCCGGGGGGGGTCCAAAAGTATCTAAATGCAGGGAATACCCGGGAGAAACAGGACAGGGGTTGGGTCTTTGACTGCCATACCGGGAGTTTGTAGGACAAACTTATATATCTGTCCGACATATTGCAGAAGAGAGCTTACTTCATGAGGGTGTAGTTGCATGGTAAAGGCTGACAAGGTCACCATCCGCCTCACCGCCGAACAGGCTGAGGAACTTGATTCCCTGGTCGATTCCGGAAAGTTCAAGAACAGATCCAGGGCAATTAGGGCCGCGATAGACAACATGATAGTTCCTGAACCTGTGGGGATCGGAGACATCCATCTGAAGCTCCCGGATACGATGGTAGCGGAGATAGACCTGCTTGTCTCCAACGAACACTTTCCCTCGATGGAACTCGGGATCAGGGAGATGGTCCGGAACCATCTCGAAAAGATCGATGTCAGGTCGGTAATGGACAGAAAGAACCTCAGGGACGAGATGGTTGCAGAGAAGAAAGCTTCAACTGACATCTTCGATGATGTCTTCTCGGATTACGTTCAACAATAACTTCGGAGAAAGAACGAAGTAATGGGAAATGAAAATGGGATGCACTCTTTAGGGGTCCATGATCTTTTTCGGGGGAATGGGCCCCTAGCTCTTTTATATGAAATTCGAACTAATTTAGGGGAATGGGCCCCTAGCTCTTTTATATGAAATTCGAACTAATTTAGGGGAATGGGCCCCTAGCTCTTTGTTTTGAAGATAACTCCTGTTACCAGACAGGTCCGATCTTCATGCTTCCGCACAGCAATATATTCTCATCGTCAACAATGGGACAGTATCCTTCGAAAGGATTGAGTATCATACCGACATACCTCGTTCGATGGTCGATGAGAGCTACAAAAAGGCATATCTGGCCTGGATAACACCGGATGAGGAACTTCTGGATGAGATGATCGAGCTCTGCGGTTCCGCCGGATACGAGATCGTGGAAACGATCCATCAGAAGAGGTCCGTACCGGACCCCCGGTATTATCTAGGTCCCGGGAAGATCAAGGAGATCGAACCGAGCGATGAGGTGGACCATCTGATAATCGCCTCGGAACTTTCACCTTCTCAAATGTATAACATCTCTTCCGCGACAGGGCTCACGGTGATCGACAGGACCAGGGTCATACTCGATATCTTCAGAAAGAGAGCATACTCGCCCGAGGCAAGACTTCAACTCGAAATAGCCGACCTCAGGTACCAGATGCCTTTGATGCGGGAATATATCCACCAGGGCAAGCTCTCCGAGAGGCCCGGCTTCATGGCAGGCGGGGAGTACAAGATCGATTACTATTACGAACTCAGCAAGAAGAGGATGTCCGAGCTCAGATCAAGGCTTGAGAGTCTTCGGAAGAAGCACGGAATAAGAAGAAAGCAGAGAAAAAGAAGAGGAACGCATACCATTTCAATAGCAGGTTATACCAATGCAGGGAAATCGACCCTGATGAACCGGTTGATGGACACCCAGGTCGAAAGGAAATCGGCGGAGGAAGGCAGTTCCATGTTCACCACCATCGCTACCACCACAAGGAGCATGAAAGGAAGCAGGAACTGTATCATCACGGATACCGTTGGTTTCATAAGCGACCTTCCGCCCTGGCTCGTCGAGGGTTTCATGTCAACGCTCGAGGAGATATTCTCGTCGGAGGTGATACTGCTTGTCATCGATGCTTCTGACAGTAAAAAGGAGATGAAACGGAAGATCGAGGATTCCCTTTCCGTTCTCAGGCAGGGCGGTACCGAAGGGAGCATCGTCCTTGTTCTCAACAAATGCGACCTTGTTTCTGAGGTGCAGGTCCCGATCGAAGATGCTCTTGGAGAGGAGGACCTTATGATGATATCCGATATCGCTCTGATCTCTGCATCCGAGGAATGGGGGATGGATGAACTGGTCGAGAGGATCCATCAAAAGCTTCCACCTTTGATGAACGCCCGTTTCGTACTTCCTCCGGAAGAAGCATCCATGAAGCTCCTGTCGGAGATAAGGATGGACCGGGATGTCAAGGTAAGGAACCTTCCGGACGGGTCGATGGTGGTGGATGCTCGTATGGAGGATAGATGGGCCAGGTCCACCGCAAAGAGTGTCCTCCGGATCGGTGGACGTTCCCACATTCAGGATGAGGAGGACTTGGAAAAGTCATAATAGGATGTTGACGTTCGATCCCTGGAGGTGCTTCGAATGAAAGCGGTAATTCCGGCAGCGGGACTCGGGACCAGGCTTCTTCCCATGACAAAGGCCCAGCCGAAAGAGATGATGCCCATCCTCAACAAACCTGCCATACAGTATGTTGTGGAGGAGGCGTCCGGATCTGGTTTCGACAAGATACTTGTTATCACCAACCGCAACAAGAAGGTGATGGAGGACCATTTCGACAGGAGCATGGAGCTGGAGAACGCTCTCCTCAAGAAGGGAGCCAAAGAGGCCGTGGACAAGCTTGAAAAGATCGAGGAACTTGCAGACATCTTCTACCTCAGACAGAAGGAGCAGAAAGGGCTCGGAGATGCTGTGCTCTGCGCCCAGGGATACGTAAGCAACGAACCCTTCGCGGTCCTTCTCGGCGATGACATCATTGTTTCAGATGTTCCAGCAACCAAACAGCTCTGGGATGCTCACCTCAAGGTCCGGGCCCCGGTAATAGGACTCGAAGTCGTTCCGAATGACCATGTGGAAAGATACGGTATCGTGGACCCCGGAGAGGAGGTCGAACCCGGGCTCTTCAAGTTGAACCATGTCGTGGAGAAGCCGAAGAAGGAGGATACACCCTCCAACATGGCGATCATCGGCCGGTATATACTGGACCCCGATATCTTCACATGGCTGAGAGATGCGAAGACAGGAGTTGGAGGGGAGCTCCAGCTGACGGATTCCCTTGCCCGTTACATCAATACGAAGGGACTCTACGGAGTCATTGTAAAAGGACTCAGGGTCGATATCGGATCGACCATTGATTGGCTGAAGGCCAATCTCGAAATCGCTCTCCTTGATGATGACCTGAGACCTAAAATATCCAAGTACTTCGATGAGCTGAGAGGTCAGGGAAGGTTGTAGGGCCTTTCTCCATCGAAAGATCCTGTTCCTGGTTTCTTCCCTGTTTGATAAGAAGATCATGCCAATATGCAATCCAATTGCCGATCCTTTAAATATCCATTTACTTTTTCAAAGACGCCTATCTGATCGACAGGGACAACATTCACCTTTTCATGGCATCATTGTGAAGAAACTTCTTCCAATTTCTTCCTGGTATAGTTCAGCAGTCCACCGGCATCCCTTATTGCAAGTATCTGCGGAGGGAGCTTCGGGAAGGAGAACTCCTTTCCACCAACTACAACTTTCCCACCCTTGATATCAAGCACTACCTCATCTCCCTCTCTGTAGGTATCGACAGCTTCCGGAGCCTCTATCAGTATCAATCCCTGATTGATCGAGGCCCTGTAGAATATCCTGGCGAACGACTTTCCAATGATGACATTCACACCAACTGCTTTCAGACCGAGAACGGGCTGCTCCCTGGATGAACCACATCCGAAATTGTCACCGACGAACAGTACATCTCCCTCGGACACGCTCCCGGAAAACTCAGGATCGAGATCCTCCAGAAGATGAGGTATCACCTCTTCAGCTGTGGAACAGGTATAGGTATACTTTCCAGGGAAGAGCATGTCAGTATTCACCGAATCTCCGTATTTCCAGACCTTCACTTCATCACCTCCCGGGGGTCGGTGATCTCACCATATACCGCAGACGCCGCAACGGTCGCAGGGCTTGCAAGGTATATCTCCGCATCCTTACACCCCATCCTCCCCTTGAAGTTCCTGTTCGCCGTGGACAGGGTCCGCTCACCGGGTGCCATGACCCCCTGATGGGCCCCGAGGCAGGGACCGCATCCCGGAGGCAGGACCATCGCCCCTGCTTCGGAAAGTGCTCTGATCGTTCCATCTTCAAGTGCCTTGAGGAGTTCAGTATTGGATGCGGGAGCAACAATAAGCCTCGTTCCGGGACAGATACTCTCCCCGTCCAGAATATCAGCTGCGATCCTCAGGTCCTCGTACCTGCCGTTGGTGCAGGTACCGATGAAACACTGATCGATCTTCAGACCCTTCACTTCATCCACCGTTTTGTAATTGTCAACCTTGTGTGGAGCCGCAATTCCTGGAACGATATCGCCAAGTGCGTAGTCATGCTCGGAAAAGTAATCGGCATCCTCATCGGCCCATACCGGGTCCAGTTCCCCGACCCCGGCATCCTTCAAGTATCTTCTTGTAACATCATCCACGGGGAACACTGCTCCCTTTGAATCCATCTCAACACCCATGTTGGAGATGGTGAGCCGTTCACTGATCGATAATCCCCCAATATCACCATGGAACTCCACGCACCTGTAGGATGCACCGGAGGCGGAAACATCACCGATGATGTAAAGGATCAGGTCCTTCGCGAAAACACCCCTGTTCAATTTCCCATTCAGGTTCATCTTTACAGAGTGTGGAACCTTGAGCCACATCTCTCCGCGAAGAAGTAGTGCAGCTGCCTCGGTCCGGTCTATACCCGTGGAGAAGGCGCCCACCGCACCGTAAGAACAGGTGTGGGAATCCGAACCAACAACGACCTGCCCCGGAAGCGCAAGTCCCTTTTCAACAACGACCTGATGACAGACCCCTGCCCCTGCATCGAAGAAGTTCCTCACCTTGTGCGCCGAAACGAACTCCCTTATCTTCTTGTGATTGGTTGCTGTCTTCTCGTTCGCTGCTGGAACAACATGATCGAGCACTATTATCGGAAGGTCCGGATCAACGATACCAAACCGATCCAGCTCCTTACCGATCTTCCCGATGATCGCAGCCGTGTTATCATGCGTCAGAAGATGGTCCGGACGCAGGGTCACGATCTGACCGGGGACCACATGATCGAGTTCCGCCTTCCTTGCAAGTACCTTTTGAACGAACGTCTCTCCCATTTACATCACTCCTTGCGGGGCCTGACAAGAAGCCCTCCACGTCTGTAGATGTCCATCTGAACATCGGATGCGGGTTCTGCTTCTATCTCCAGATCCTTTGTCAGGTTCCTGATGCTACCTTTCAAGATATCCACTTCCACCTCATCTCCGCTTTCGAAGGCGCCCTCGATAGGCACATACCTGAGGATAGGCATTCCGGAGTTGATGGCGTTCCTCTCGTATATCGAACCGAAGGATTCGGCAAGTATGATGCTCACTCCCAGCGACCTGAAACAGTCAACGGCCTGCTGACGTGAACTTCCGGCCCCGAAGTTCTTCCCCACGACAACAATATCACCTGGACCCGCTTTCCCTGCAAAATCCTCGTGACCCTCGAGATTGTCGAACGCATACTGCCCCATCTCGGACACCTCGGTGACCGCCAGGTATCTGTTATGAAAGATCATGTCTGTATCGATATTGTCCCGGGGAATGAACCAGATCTTTCCCCTGAACACCGTCTGTTCCCCGCCTTCAACCTCGATGTACTCCTGCTCTTTCGACACGTGCGAGCTCCCCTTCCCGAACAACGCAGGGGAGGCGGGAATATCATCCTTGTCCGTGAGATAACCGGCAATTGAGGAAGCCGCGACGGTCTCGGGGGATGCAAGATATACACTTCCTTTCCCCTGCTTTCCCTTGAAGTTCCTGTTGCCCGCTGAGATCGTGACCTCGCCGGGTCCGTTTTGACCGATCTGTCCGGCAGCACATCCTGCGCATCCTGCGTTCCCGATAAGGGCCCCGGCATCCATGAACGTCTTGATGATCCCATCATCAAGGCATCGTTCCCAGACCTTTCTGGTGGATGGGACTATCTTCAGAACGACCCCGGGCGCCATCTTTTTACCTTTCAGGATCTCGGCTGCTGCCTTCAGGTCCTCGTACCTGCCGTTGGTGCAGGAGCCGATGAAGCATGAATCCACCTTTACTCCCTTCACCTCCGAGATCGATACAACATCCTCCGGGTGCCCGGGTCTCGAGACCATGGGACCGATCCCGGAGATGTCTATCTCTATCTCCCTGTCGTAAACAGCATCGGGGTCCGCTCTCAGCCAATCTATATCTTCGGGCGTGACCCCGAGCTCATCGGCTACTTCGGCATTCGGTTCGAAGAGAAGTATGATCCCGCCCATCTCCGTACACATCGAGGATATCGTCACGCGTCCGAATACCTTCAGATCGTCCACATACGTCCCGTATACCTCGGCTGAATACCCGAGAAGACCGCCTGCTCCAAGGACCTGTAGCATCCTCAGGGCGACATCCTTGGGAGAAGCGGAGGACGAGGGCATACCCTTCAGCGTGATCTTCAACGACTTTGGCACCTTGAACCATACCTTCCCCCTGGAAAACGCAGAGGCGACGTCCACATCACCCATTCCCTGACCGAAGGCACAGATCGCCCCCATTATATTCGCATGTGAATCCGTCGAGACGAATGCCTTTCCAGGTCTTACCAATCCCTCATCAATTGCAATATGGGTTCCGATACCCTGGTCGATATCGAAGATCCTGATACCCTGCTCGCGGGCGAACAGCCTGCATGTCTGCTGGTTGGCCGCATATTTCTGGTCGGAGCCTCCGGGATTGCAGTCAAGGGTGAAGAAGGTCCTCTCCGGATCATCGATATCAAGTCGATTGTTCCCGAGGTTCTTCACCACATTTGCTCCCCCGAAATCCCTGGCGACCCTGGCATCGATGTTCACATCAATGATATCGCCAGTAGATACCGCCTTTCCAACATTTTTGGACATTATCTTCTCGATAAGTGTTGCTCCCATGAAATCACCTACTCCATCAACCTTTTAGAGTTCTTGTATACCAGGGGATTGAACGTTGCAAAATCCGCCTGATGTATCAGTATCGTCTCCACCACCTGCGGTCTTCCCTCTCCTTCCTTTGCATGACATGCGATGGTGTTCAGTATCTCATCGGGAAGACCTGCCTCAGCAGCCAGGACGGTCCCTGAGATCGGGTGCCTTGTCAACATCCCGTTCCTGCTCTTTCTGTATCCTCCGCTCCCATCAGGTTCTATCTCGAGCAGTTTTCCGACATCATGAAGGAGACCTCCTGCAGCGAGACGGTCCATGTCTATCTTGTAGGGCATCGTGGAATATGTCTCCATCTGTGCCAGTGCAAGGCCGATCGCCCCGTCCGTGACAGCAATTGTATGCTCGATGAAATTGACCCCATGGGTCTCTTCAAGAAGGGTGAACGGGATCTTCATTAGCTCGTCCAGGGTATTCCAGTTCCCTCTTTTGCATCCGTTCAACCAGGCATCTACGACCTTTTCCCTCAGGCCTTCGTCCTCGATGGAATCGAGCTGAGCTCCGAACACCGATCTTATGTCTTTTTCATCGATCATTTTCAAAACACCTCATCAACCACCCTTTGTAAGGGGATGCTTGTCAGGCGAAGACTACGCCAGGAACGGTATTTATTCTTTATGAAAAAGAGTGCTTTGAAATATAAATACCTCTGCGTAGTATCTGTCGATCTTTAACCTTGTAACACTTTGTTGATGAAAAGTAATGTTCATATAAGTGTCAGATGCTTCAAGCTTCATGGGAACGTCAAGATTCTCGATCTTTTTCATCGGTGTATTATCCATCCTCCTGGGAGCTGCGGCATTTCCGATACTCTCAGATTACTCAACGGCAGATACCACAGGAGAGTGGAAATATCACACATCAGCTGAGATCACATCATTGATGGAAGGCTGGGCCGGGGAGCACCCGGACATCACCTATTACTCGACGGCACAGGAAATGGTTGGAACAAGGACGATCACCGGAGAGCGGAAAATACCCCTTCTCTTTCTCGGAGACATGGGAGATGATGAGCGTCCATGGGTAATGTTCATCGGAGCCCATCACGGGGATGAACCGGATTCGGCAGAGGCTGTTCTCGGATTTGCCAGATACATGCTAGACGGCTGGGAAAGCGGTGACCGGGATATTCAGAGGATCGTCGATTCCCTCAATATTGCAATACTTCCGGTGGTGAACCCGTACGGACTGGACATGGACACCAGATACGATGAGAACGGAGAGGACCCGAACAGGGACTATCCCTTCGCTCCGGAATTTGTAACCTCCTCATCCGACGGCGTTCCACTTACGACCGCCGGGGCCTATACTATCCATTCCCTTGCACGGGATTACCCTTTCAGCACGGCTCTGTCATTCCATACAGGATCCGAGGGAATATACACCCCATGGGGAGCAGACGGGGTGGAAAATATCACTCCTGACGGCAGTATGTTCAATGACATGGGAAAGGTCCTATCGAAAGCTTCCGGAGAGGATCTGGCATACGGCCCTGCGAACGACTACTCCGGCCTTGGTTATCTCAGAGGTGCCTTTGATGATCATCTCTATGGTTCCATGTTCTACAGCCAGATGCTGGACGATGTGGACAATATCCTGCCCTGGTCAACCGCGACCGCGACCATCGAACTGATAAGCTCCAAGGGTCAAAGGCCATACAACCTCGGAAATCTGGAGGGGGTCAACGATATCGGGGGGCCTGATGATGGAACAGTACCGATGGGGGTCAGGATGTGCCTTGCCGCATGCGAGCTTGCAGCCCCTTCGATGAACGTCATCACCAATGGGAGCGGTGTCGAGGTCACGGTAAATGGTCCGGCCTCTGAACCGGAGGTCCTCGGGTCGATCGAAATGAACGGAACGATCCTCCGGGGAACGGTAAAGGAACATGGAGAACACCACTTCCTTCCCCGATGGAGCTGCAGGGTAACATGGAACGGGATCGATGAGGACCTGCCCCGTAATACAGATATCAAGGCTGAATTCGACGGGGGATGGACTCATCTGATCGAGGGGAGCGACCCGGAGATATCCCCGGTCTCCCTGCTTTCTCTTTCCCGGATGGGAGATAATAATATGCTCTCATGGACGGAACATGTCGAAGGGACCGTAGAACCCGGGGTCGACCCGGTATCTCCGGAAAAACCCGTAAATCTCCTGATAGGTTCGATCATGCCAGGGGAACAGGAGGTTGGAAGATCGGCAGAGATCACGTTGACCATCCCCTCCGATATCGGAACTATCGAGAACCTGACCATAACCGCGGATGTGAACGGTACGCTTGAGATCACCCGGATAGAAGATGTCCATTTTCAAAGCTGGACATACGAATTCCTGACACCCATCATCGAAGGCATGGCAGAGGTATCGGTGAACCTTACCACCGACAACGGTTCATTTTTTGCAGAGGACACGATGTACATCTACCCGAGGGTCTACATAAACAAAGTTCTCAGGGAACCAAACCAGGAAGCTCCCCGAAACGATCTTTTCAGGGTGATCATCGGTGTTGACGGAGGAAGATCGGAAACCCCGATCTTCTACGGTCTTTCCAGATCACTTTCGACCGGCTGGACAGATAACGGATGGGCAAAGGAACCCGCAGGAGTGGTATCGAACGAGTTCGGGCCCCATACCATGATGCTGGATCTCAACGACCTTGGCGGAGAGCTTTACCTGAGGGTCTGCCATCATCCCGGAGGCAAAGAGGACCATCATCTCCTTCATCTGTCCACGGAGCCGAGATCATCCCTTATGCCGGTCAGGGAAGAAAAGGATGAACTTGTCATCGGGCCGGGTATCTTCATGATAGATTGGGATGGACTGGAGGAGATCGATCACAAAGGCCCTGACCTGCAGATAACGTGTGACCTTTTCGATGAAGAAGAGATTATCGGAACCTTCGAACTTGTCTGGATAGGGCTTTCCATGCTCAACGCTTCGGATCGGGACCTGGTCCTTAATCAGGCCAGGGACCTGTCAATGGATACATCGAAGATCACTGGTGCCTGGTACGGGATCAAGGCAATACCAATTGAAAGAAAACTGCTGAAAGTAATGTTGAACATAACAGGTCAGATCACGATGGAAGGAGGTTCATCTCCAATCGATGTTGACATCCATACGGAGCTTGAATTCAGCTCATCCAAGAATGTGTATGAGAACGAGAGCAAAGGGCCCGGCTTTCCCTATTCCCTGTTGATATTCTTCCTGCTGATCGCTCTGTTCGTTCTGTTCCTCTCCTTCATAAGGAGGGATGCCCATATGGTAGAAAAAGAAGGGATAAAAACAGATGGGCCGAAGAGAAGGTACAGAGATCGGTCAGTAAAAAAGGAAAGCACGGATACGAGGAGGGCCCCACCCCCTCCATGGGGTAGGCTGAAGTAGTATATGTGAGATCGAGGTTCGGTACCATGATAAGGATATCACCGTCCATCCTCTCGGCAGATCCCTACGACCTGCGGTCGGACATTCAAAGAGCTATCGATAAAGGGATAGATATGCTGCATATCGATGTAATGGACGGACACTTCGTACCCAATATCACCTACGGCATCCCTCTCGTGAAAGGATTGAAAAAACATCTCGACATCGAACTGGATGTTCATCTGATGATCTCCGATCCGGACAGGTACGGGCCCATCTTTGCACGGGCAGGAGCGGATATTGTCACTGTTCATGTCGAGGCATCGAACCACCTGAACAGGACCCTGGCCGCGATCCGTGAAGAGGGAGCAAAGGCCGGCATCACTCTGAACCCCCATACATCACTGGAAGAGCTTCGATGGTCCCTTGAACACTGCGACCTTGCCCTTATTATGAGCGTGAACCCGGGATTCGGGGGGCAATCCTTCATCGAAAGCTCCCTGAAGAAGATCGAACTTCTCGGAGAGATGATGAAGGAAATGAGTGTGAACGTCCCTATCGAGGTAGATGGTGGAGTGAACATAGATACCGTTGCTTCGGTTGTCAAGGCAGGAGCGGATATTATCGTTGCCGGATCTGCGGTCTTCTCCGCAAACGGAAGGGATATCGAAGGGAATATCGATGCCCTGAGGGAAGCAATCAGGCCAGATCAAGTCCGTAGCGGTTGACCAGGAATATGCACAGACCCTCGGCCTCGGCGGTCGATATTATCTCACCGGTCCGTCCGTCAACGACCACGACATAGAGCTTCATGGGATCGGACCTATCCTGAACATGTCCTATGAAGAGATCGCATTCCTCTGCCGTTTCTATACCAACAGCCGAGTTGAACAGGGATGCCAGGGCACTCTGATCATCCGGAACCCGTCTTATGATCTCCATTCCAAATGTGGGAGCATGCTCATTTCCCACGAACATCCTTTCCGAATGATCCGAGGACCTCAAAGCGGTCTCGAACCTCTCCAGGGTTATGACCCTGGGTGTTTTACCGAAAACGGAAAGATCTTCTATTCTCCCCTCACCGGAGATCTCCATGAAGTTCCGAGGAACTACTCCTATCTCGGCAGAGGTAGCAACCTGAAAGAAATATCCGTCACCGGATGCGAAATCAGGATCGCTCCCGAGTGTTATGTTCCAATCCCTTATGGTACTTGGATAGGTCTCATTTCGGAGGTAAGTGATCCTCCGGTAGCCAAGGTTCTCCACTCCATTTTCCGAAATGAAATCCCCGAGGGATGTGCTCTCCGTTCTTGAATGATCGAACACCTCAACGGGATAGGACCAGAATGCGCTCTCCCCTGTTCCCTCCCGGGGAAGAAGTTCA
>JAYEPK010000232.1:0-4086 GCA_034723935.1 Thermoplasmatota archaeon | reverse complement strand
AACACCGGGGTCATATAATGGTATATGGGGTCCTCTTTGATCTCCATCTCACCGAGATAACCGCAGGCGGAACATTCTATCTCCACCTCCTCTGCACCGATCACCAGCTCGGAACCCTTGAGGATGGGATCCTCTTCTGTTATTGCTCCCCAGCAGAACTTGATCTGTTCCTCACCAACGAAGGTCAGCCTGCCGATGGATATGTTCACCGTGTCCACTCTCTCGACGTTCTCGTATCTTCGGACCGTTTCCATGACGGCGGACACCAGGTTCGATGCGATCTGGAGCTCGTGCAATGCTGGCACCTCATGGTTCTTCGTCCGGGGGGTCGAACGATGTCAGCACCTCGTCCCAGAGCTTCAGTGTTTCCATGGCTTCCTCTTCCTTGAGTATCTGAAGTGCGAAACCGGCATGGACCACGACCCAGTCATCGATGTTTGCCTCGACGAACTGCAGGTTGGCTTCCCTTCGGGTCCCCCCGTAATCTATCATTGCTCTATGTTCATCAAGGAGCTCCACTACTTTACCAGGGATGGCAAGACACATGGACCCCCCCACTTCTTTTATGTTTATCAGGTTTACGGCTATCCATCTCCCATTGTACCGCCTATCACGGCCTGGCCCACCGAGATCCCCCCATCTCCCGGGGGGACCCTTGAATGGAGAACAGGAACTGCATCGACCATCCTGCATGCCTGAACGAACCGCTCCATGATCGGAACGCTGTAAGAAACACCGCCAGATAGTCCAATAAGGTTTTTTCCTTCTCTGCTCTTTGGCACATCCTCATCTTCGGAGATAATTGCAACAAGGTCATCGATGACAGAGGATACGATACCCATTGCCAGGTTCGCTTTCTTCCCGTTGTCCATCTTGATCCCCGGGCGAAGGGCCGTATCATTGTTCTTCAGCAACTCATCTATGAGGATCGACCATCTCTCTTTGATGGGAACGACACCCGGCCTTCGGTCTATCCGGAACATCTCGGTAGCCGGTTCTTTGCTCGTGGCCAGCAGGGTCTCGAGCCTTATGGCGGGCTCCCCGTCATATGTCCGCCAGGTAACACCCAACATCAGAGAGGAAAGAGCATCCAGAAAACGGCCCATGGAAGTCGTCATAACGGCCTTATCATGCGTTGATAGGAGCATCCTGTCCGCTTCACTACTGCCAGTGGTGAACCTATGCCCGACAGAGGACGTGAGCCAATGCGCTATCCTTTCGGGATGATATACCGAGCGGTCCCCTCCCGGAAGTCCGAACTCCTCGATATGGCCGACCCTTTTCCATTCACTGCTCCGGCAGATTATCGATTCGCCCCCCCAGGGCTTTCCATCGCTGCCGTACCCCACCCCATCGACGACTACAGTTCCAAGACCCTCAAGGCCGGCATCGACCTGAAGCGAGGCTGCATGGGCATGGTGGTGCTGAACTTCCATCATGGGGATCCCCTTTTCCGCGGCGATCTCCCTTGCGAGTATCCTTGAAGCATATCTCGGGTGCAGGTCGCAGATGACCGCTTCCGGATCATCCGCTCCGAACAGGTAGGAGAACCTGCTTGCGGAAGATGAGGCATATTCAAGGACAGAGGGATATCTTGTATTCCCCACGTATGGGCTTGTGAATGCCTTCCCGGACCTTGTTACGGTTATGGTGACGTTCCTCTCCGGACCGACCGCAATAAGCGTTCTGTCATGTGGGATCTCTATCGGGTCCGGGATCAACCCCCTCCCCTTCCTGATGACCGCCGCCTTCAGACCGAACGGCCCTGTGGACCTGATCTCCACATTGGGTGTTGGAACGATCACGGAATCATCGCATCTTGCAGCGATCTTCCTGTCATGGACGAGGTAACCGTCAGCTTCCAGGACCTTTGCACTTTCCAGTGTCAGTGACATGGGCTCCCCTGGTGGGTTCGCCGAGGTCATCACGAACCATCTCAGTTCGCTTTGTATCTCTCCCAGAGCGTCAAAGAGAAGATGGTGTATGCCAGAATACGGGAGATATAATCCAACATTGTTCAGCCCGGGTGATGCAAGGTCCAACCCTTTCCTGGCCCATCCCGGAACCTCTCTCTTCTTCCTGACCAGAACTATGGGTCTTGCCGGGGACGAAAGCAATCCGTTCTCATATTCCCCTGTCCTTGAGATTTTCTTTGCGGTCTCGATATCCCTGATCATTATTGCAAATGGTTTGTAAGGTCGCCCGCACCATCTCCTTAGTTCCTCGAGTTTCTCCGGATCGGAGATGACATGCATTCCTCCCCAACCCTTGACGATGATAGGTTTCCCGCCATCGATGCCTCTGGCACATTCGATGAACGCCCCCCACCCGGATGCGATCTCCTTCAGGTCTGCATCAAGATATCTGTATATTGGTCCGTCCTCGGTACATGATAGGGTCTGGGCATGATATCTTCTGAAGGACATATCAGAATATTCACGGGAGCATTTCGGACATGTTCGGAACGCATCCATTGTTGTTCTCTCTCTGTCGTAAGGGAGTTTTTCTATGACGGTATATCTTGCACCGCAGTCGGTGCAGTTGGTGAACGGATATCTGTATCTGCGGTTTTTCGGGTCCTTCATCTCCTGAAGGCAGGTTTCACACACCGCTGTGTCATAAGGCAGTGATGAATCGCGCTTCCCCTCGATGGAGCTGTGAATGGTAAAAGAGACGGGAGGTTCGATTTTTTCCTCTTTGATATCGGTGCTTTCGATCCTTGCTATGGGGCCAAGCTCGGCTTTCAGATCCTCGATGAACCCCCCCGGGTCATGATCGACCAGTATCGTCACGTGAGAGCCGTCGTTCCTGACAAAACCTCTTGCATTCCTCTTGAAGGCTGTACGGATCACCGAGGGTCTGAACCCGACCCCCTGGACGACACCGGTTACAGTGATCCTCCACATTGGTCTCCCTTCATAACAATCCCATTGCCTGGGCCAGATCTTCTATTCCGATCCCATGTTTAGCGTCTGTTATCACCAATCTTGCACCGGGTTTGACGGTCTCCAGGTCATTTTTGAGAACTTCGAGATCGACCTCCATGATCTCGGCAAGGTCCGATTTGTTGATAACAACGATATCCGCGATCCTGAAGATGAGAGGATGCTTCCTGACCATATCATCTCCCTCTGTCACGGAGATGATAACGGCCCTTTTATCTGCTCCAAGGGGGAAATCCGCAGGACATACCAGATTGCCCACGTTCTCGATAAGGAGCACATCTATCGATCCCAGGTCCATGTCCTCGATCGCATGCTCTGCCAGATGCGCATCGATATGACATTCCTTCCCCGTGTTGACATTGACCGCCTTGACATCCTCGAGAGATGACACCCTCTTGAAATCATCATCACCTGCAACATCGCCGGTTATCACTCCGACCCTGCGGTCCTTTGACCTCAGAAGCTCAGCAAGCCTCTCGATGAGGAGTGTTTTTCCAGACCCGATGGATCCCATGAGGTCGACCGATATGATCTCGTTCTTCTTGAGGAGATCATGATTGTCATTTGCCAGCCTCCGGTTGGCTTCAAGGAGGTCCTTTTCCATGTCGATAGAGACCAGTTGATGCATTTGAACACCTTGCTTTGACCTATTGCTTTCCATTATTTAATTGGGTTGGTCCGGTATATTTGGAATGATGATGATCTCAATATTTCCAGAGATGGCACCTTCTCGCTGTCCAGCCTATCCTAGAATATAATAAATAACTGTAAATCCATCTGCCAAACAGCAATAGCTGTCTCTACATGACCGTGATGGGGGATGTACCTTGTGGATGCTTTATTATCCGCTACGGTCTGTGGGTCTGGGAGGGTAAAGAAATGGATAAGAGGTTCGCTTTTTCGATAACTGTTCTAATGGTCATGGTTGCTTTCATGCCTTTTTTGACCATTGCAGAACCGACAAGGGCTGGCGAGGCGGAATTGACCGGTGTGATCATCTCTGGTTCTCAAGCTCCGGGTGGGGAATACAAATGGCTTCGCCGCTGCTGTTGCAGTCAGTGGCTGCTAAAAGTTTTTAGCCGCAGATTAACGCAGATTACACTGATTTCATCAATCCACCTATTTATCTTGACTTTCAAAG
>JAYEPK010000231.1:0-16028 GCA_034723935.1 Thermoplasmatota archaeon | reverse complement strand
CTTAATGGATATCGGAACTTCCGATAACTTCTCCCCGGTGGCGATGGCCTGCGTTCTGCCCTCGAGAACGTCTTCCTTCTCTATTCGTTCCAGGAGCTCCCGGGCCCTTTCCACGACCTCGGAAGGTAGTCCCGCAAGGTCTGCCACTTCAACACCATATGAACGAGAGGCGGGGCCCTTCCTGACCTTTCTCAGGAACGTTATCCCGTTCCGGTCATCCTTCACCGCCATTGAGTAATTGACAACACCTTCAAGAGAGCTCTCAAGCTCCGTGAGATGATGGTAATGTGTCGCGAATATGGCATTGCAGCCGATCTTCTCCCTGTCCGAAATGAACTCCGTGACGGCCCATGCGATGGAAAGGCCGTCGAAGGTAGACGTTCCTCTTCCGATCTCATCAAGGAGAACGAGTGACCTCTCGGTGGCGGAGTTCAGGATGTTCCCGAGCTCCAGCATCTCGACCATGAAGGTGGACTGTCCCCGGGCAATGTCATCCGATGCACCGACCCTGGTGAAGATACGATCCACGAGACCTATCTTTGCGTTCTCTGCAGGGACAAAGGAACCCATCTGGGCCATGATAACGATTAGCGCCACCTGTCTCATGTACGTTGATTTGCCTGCCATGTTGGGTCCGGTCAGGACCATGAACCTGTTCGCCGATCCGTCAAGAGAGAGATCGTTCGGGACGAAACCCCATTCGACCCTGTCCTCGATTACAGGGTGTCGAGAGCCTATCAGCTCTATTCCCCTCCCCTGATCGATCCCGGGGCGCGTGTAATTCTTCCTGGATGCGATCTCCGAGAGCGTTGAGAGAACATCGAGAGAAGCTACCGATCTTGCTGTTCCAAGTATCTCTCCACTTCTCGAAAGCACCGTTGCAACTATCTCCTCGAATATCCCGATCTCCATTTCCGACATCCTTTCCTGGGAGTTCAATATGATAGATTCCTTTTCCTTGAGCTCGGGGGTGATGTATCTCTCGGCATTCACCAGCGTTTGCTTCCGTATATAATCCTCGGGGACCAGATGAAGATTTGATCTTGTGACCTCTATGTAGTAGCCGAACACATTATTGTGCTTGACCTTGAGGGATCTGATCCCCAGCCTTTTCTTTTCCCTGGTCTCGAACCCCTTCAGCCATTCCTTCGAGTCCCGGGCCGCTGAGGATATCTCGTCCAGCTTCCCGGAATATCCTTGTTTGATCATTCCACCGTCCCTGGTGGAAAGAGGAGGGTTCTCCACAACTGCGGAGGCAACAAGTTCAGAAAGTTCCGAGAGGTCTGCGATCGAGGAGGCCATCTCCCCGAGCAGATCACATGATGCGGCACTATCGGACCCGTCAAGAAGCTCCCTCAGATCGCTCGATGCTTCCAGGGAGCCCCTCAGGGAGTTCAGATCCCTCGCGCTCCCCCTTTTCAGGGTGAGCCGCATGACGATGCGTTCGATATCGGTGATCCTCTTCAGGGCCTCTTTCAGATCCGATCTCAGAAAGAGATCGTTGAACAGGGTTTCGACGGCATCGAGACGCCTTTGGATTGAAGACACATCCATCAGAGGCTGCTGGACCCAGTTCCTGAGCATCCTCGATCCCATTGCGGTTCTCGTATGGTCAAGGACCTCGAGCAGTGTTCCCTTGGTACTTCCGTCCCTGAAGGATCTGATGACCTCGAGGTTCCGCAGGGTCGTAGAGTCCAGGATCATGAACTCGCTTCCGGTGTATGTCCGCAGGTTCCTGATGTGTGCTAGGTCGCACATCTGGTTCTCCCGGGCATATGCAAGAACGCCTCCTGCAGAAGATACAGCAAGAGGGTTGTCCTGCAGTCCGAGACCCTCGATCGAGACCACTTTGAACTGTTCCTTCAGCAGTTTCTCGGAATAGGTTTCAAGGAAATGATGGTCCGGGAACGATGTTACCGCACACTGCTCCCCGAGATGAATCCTCACTTCGGTCATGAACTCCTTCTTTTCGGACAGGGATGCGGGAACCACGATCTCCGCCGGAGAGAACTTCAGCAGCTCCGATATCATCGTCTGAAAAGGGGAGTTGTCTCTGATCTCCGTGGTGAAGAAATCACCGGTGGAGATATCCAGGTGTGCAAGTCCGTAGGATGCCTTGGGCAGAACGATCTTCTCCTGGGACGGTCCCTTGTCCTCCGCCATCGGAAGGTCCTCCTTGCTCTCCTTTGAGACCTCCCTGACAAGGGCCGATAGATACGTGTTCCCTTTCTCCTCGTACCCCTGGGGCATCAGAAGGGTTCCCGGGGTCACTATCCGGACCACCTCCCTTTTCACGATACCTTTTGCCTTTTTCGGATCCTCGACCTGTTCGGCAATTGCTACCTTGTATCCCTTTTTTACCATCTTCGGCAGATAACTGTCCAGGGCATGATAGGGGATCCCGGCAAGCGGGATCTTGCCACCGTAGGGACCCTTGTCCCTTGCAGTGAGCGTGATGTCCAGCTCTCTTGCTCCAACCTCGGCATCGTCGAAGAACATCTCGTAGAAATCTCCCATCCGGTAGAACAGTATCGTATCGGGATGCTGCTTCTTGATGGCAAGATACTGCCTCATGAGGGGGGTCAGGTCCTTCTCTTCTATATCCGGTATCATGGTCACTTCCAGGGATGATAGGGAACAAGGTCTAAACCATTTGCCTTCGTCTTTTCTCCGGGTTCCCTGTCAATGATGATCAAGGATCTTCCATTCATATTATTCTCCCTCCATATCTGCGTGAAGGGGAGCCCTACAATGATGAGGTTGCCAGGCAATATCCTTTAAAGGGGATCGAACATTGATGTTGCCATATTATCTCTGCCATGATCCCATCTCGAAAGATAGGTCCTACGGATCAGATATCTGTTAATAGATTCCTTCCAATTTCGTCTATTCGATCTTCTGACAACTCATTTTTCTCTGCAAGTTCCGGCCATTGATCAAATGCATCTATCACCATATTGATCAGATCATTGCACTTCTTCTTTTTGAGTCCTGCTAATTTCCCGAATTTTATCAGATCATCCCGGTCAATCTCTTCCCGTTTTCCATTGACACTCATTTGATGACGGTTTGTCCAACTTCCAGAGGGATTCCATGCATAGGTCATATCAAAAGCCGGTGATAGGCGCCATTTTCCACTTCTATCCATTAAGAATGCAATGTTCTTCACATGGTCATCGTGATTCCTTCCCACAACATTGAATATTGTTCTTAGGACCTGTTGGATCAGGTCCTCCCTATACATCTGTAGTCTTTTCATAGTTAAAATAGCCTGCTCGTAGGAGTTGCTTGCAAATTGATTGAAGTCAAGATGTGCAATGGCACCAAGAGATAGCATGTGTATCTTCCCACCATCCGGTGTACGGTCGAACCTTCGGGTCATGAAATGACTTCTTCCTCCTTCTCTGTGCAGGACGCAATCAGACATCTTGATCCCCGAAGCCAATGCCATCAAGTAGTAAGTGTATTCGATCTTTCCATATCCAAGAGGATCACTAAGTCCCCTATCTCCATTATTCATTACACCATCGAATTTCATGATCCAGTGCTCGAACCCTTTTTCCAGATCAACTTGTCCTGAACGTATCTCATGGGTTTTTGGATTCCATGCTATTATCGCCTTTGCTCTTGCACCACCGGCAGAGGTACCAACTTTGAGAATATCTTTTACACACTCCTGGTCATCCTCTCCGGAAAAGGCCCCTCCCAAATTGGCCCTTTCACCCAGGATACGAGCTGCCAGATCCACCAATTTATCCACTTCCAATGGTCTTGACCTTGCAGCAGGACCCACATCGGATGGTTCGTATTCAAGAGCACCCATCCCTCTTTTTCCCGTATAACAGAGTCTTTCAACGGGATTGAAACTTTCCGAAGCACGCCCCTGAGAAGCTAACCATTCATCAATGATGGCATTCCCGAATCTGTCCGGAAGTGAATCAACCAGGAGTCCCGGAAGACCTTTGAACGTATCTTTTGATAGTGATGGGAATTCATATGGTGATCCGCGCAAAGGCATCATTAACGGTGAGATCTCGATCCCGCTCCTCACGAAATCGGGCGTATATTGGAATACCGCGACCTCATGATCTTCAAGCCATGTAACTGCTCCGATCCGCTTTCCCCAGAGAACCACCTCTGCATTGGTAGTGGGCATTTAACTAATCACCCCAGGCCCACGGGATATTTTCCTTATCTGGATCGGCTGGATGCGCCCTCTTCCTTTCAGATCCTGTCAGGTGAACCTGATCTATCGGACGGATGCCTGGATCTGGCAATAAACCCTTCAGGTTCCCCTGAATTCCAAGTGCGATCAAGAGACGAATAAATGTATCCAAAGAGATTCCCTCACCCTTTGCCATTCGACCTATTGTTCTCAATGAAACACCTGCTTCCTTTGCAAGCATTTCCTGGGTAATATTTCTGGAAAGGCGGACCTGTTCAATTCTCTCGCATAATAACTTCTCAAGTTGTTCACTTGTTGCCAGTGAGAAGTCGAGATCATAGGACATACATGGTGGACATCGATCTTAATGGTATATTAACATTGCTTAGAAAGTCTATATTAATACGCATTATATTGCACTCTATTGTAAAATTATAAGTATAATAAGCAATATATTACATATTAATAATTATAATTAGGCCCTCAACATTCCATACATTGTTATAGAGGAACAGAATAACTTTTTAAGAAGATGCGATATGTCACTTCTTACCGGTGAGCCAAATGGTGAAGCGAAGAAGTACACTGCCCCTCTCGTTACTGATCATTATATCGTTCATCGTTCCAGCCGTGGCACTCTCTCCCCCTGCTCCTCACATCATGGACGAAGGTATTTCAGGGGAGCACATCATGATTGATCTGGGCCCACCTGTATTCGATGTTGCGTCATCGTATCTGGACGGGAAGCTCTGGAACACGATAGAGATGGAGGATGCGATATATCCACCGACCAACGGAGAGCCGTCGATTCCGGTCTTCTCGTATCCGCTTCAGCTCCGAAACGAGGCCCTGGACATACAGCTGACAAGATCCGATCCGGTAAAACTGCCACTAACCGAATGGCTCCCGCCTTCTCCGAGCATTGCTCCACTGACCGAAGAGTTCCTCTCCTCTGGTGAAAGCACCGGTCTGCTCCCCGATACCAGGTCCTACACCTCCGACAAGGTCTTCCCGGTGGAACCTCTTCTCTGGTCCTCCCTCGGTCACGGATGGAAGGACGGGGAGCGGTATGCACATTACTCGATCTCCGCCTGTCCTTTCGATTACGAACCCTCCAGGAACATGCTCACCTACTACCGGGATGTAAAGCTCAAGATAACACTTGGAGAGCCGGAACCGACGATGGACGATCTCTCATCGGAACCTACAAGGGACGGCACAAGGGCAGCTTCAAAACCATTGGCCGTGAAAACCGGAACAGAACTCCTGATCATCGCATACGACCAGTTCCAGGACGACCTGGAACCCTACATTGAATGGAACATGGAGAAGGGGACCCTTGTCTCCATGGTCCCGATCTCAACGGTCGATAATGCCTACTCAACAATGGACCAGGCATCATCCATCTGGCAGTATATCCATGACACCTTTTTTGGTGATGAACAGAACCTCGAGTACGTTCTCCTTGCCGGTGAGGTGAGATATGTCAGGTCCAGAATGGCCAAGGACCTTGACCCTTATACACCGGCCGGAGAACCTGATACACTCCCAACAGACACATACTATGCCTGCCTGGACGGGACCTACACCAACTGGAACGATGACGGTGACTCGAACTGGGCGGAACTGGGAGATATCATCGATTACATTCCGGATGTCTACGTTTCAAGGATCTCACTGGACACCGATACAGAGGCATCGAACTGGGCAGACCTGGTGGTCAACTACGAGAAGAACGTCCCTGTTGGAAACTGGGCAGGAACAGCGGGTCTTTTCGGATCATCGACCCATTTCGTCGATGACGGGCCGACCCAGTGTGAATATCTCTGGGAAAAATATCTCGACACGGCATACACAACCCCTGACAGATATTACAGCAATGGCAATGTAAGGACCAGTACCGGGGCAAAGCACCTGGATTACGGTTCGATACAAACAGGCCTATCAGACGGTCTTTCGATCATCGTTTACATGGGACACGGCAATAGACAGTTCTGGTCCGAGGGGACACATGACAACAACAATATAATCTATACCCTGAACGAGGCGAATGCCCTGTCCCAGGCGCCAAAACTACCTTTCATCACTGCCATGTCCTGCGAGACGAACTGGTTCGATGGTACCAATTTCGAATCCATCTCCGAAGGTTTCACCGAGAACAAGAACGGCGGGGCCATCGCCTACATTGGAGCGGTCAGGACGACCGAGGGAGGTATTGGTTACAATCAGTATCTTCCCGGTGCCCCCGGCATACAGGAAGATGTGCTCAGGATGATCAAACAGGGCCACAGACGAACGGGGGAGATCTTCCACGAGGCGAAAGAATACTACGCGAACTACTTCAAAAACTACTTCATTCCGAGCTACGAGTTTGCATACAATGCCTACATCGAACACAACATGCTCGGAGCTCCCGAGACACCCATCTGGACCGTGAAACCGGATACCTTCAAGGTCAGTTACAGTTTCAACAAGGACCACTACACCAACTTCACCGTGCAGGTCCTGGACTCCGGCAACGACCCCGTGGAGGATGCAGTTGTGGCCATATACTCGAGCACAGTTGGAAAGATCTCCTCAGTAACCACACGATCGAACGGTTATGCCATGGTCCCATACGAGATACCGCAAACAGCCTTTGCGAAGATAACCGTGACCAAGGAGGATTTCAAACCGTTCCAGGAGGAGATCGTCCTGAGAGACAATACCCCCCCGGAGACGGAGATCGTGACATCTATACCGAATCCCAACGGGATGAACGGATGGTTCACCCTCGATCCGGAACCAAGGTTCTCCTGCACCGAACCTGCAGATATCTACTACAGGTGGAACATGGGAGCCACTACGAAATACAAAGGTGGTATCATCCCTGTCCCGGAAGGAGATCATCTTCTTGAATTCTGGGCCGTCGATATGTCAGATAATGATGAAACAAAAAAGACCCTCAGGATGAAGTACGATCCCGAAGCCCCCGTGGTTGATGTAACCATCACCCCGGAAGAACCGGATGGTGAAAGCGGATGGTACGTGACAGCTCCGACCATAACCCTTGAAATGGAAGAGGGCAATGGAGCACCCCAGGAGATAGAATACTGGTGGGGTAAGGGTTCAAGGGAAGGATCGAACGGAACCATATTCCCACCCCAGGGAGATTCCGAACTTCACATACAGGGGATAGATGAGGCGGGGAACAAGGGAGAGGAGTTCTTCTTCAACCTCAGGGTTGACTCCATCGGTCCGACTACAACGACCTCCACGGGAGGCAGGGAACCGAACGAGAGAGGATGGTACACATCACCTATAACGATCGAACTGCAGTGTGACGATCGTTACAGCACCACATATTACAGCTGGGACAATATGGAGGGATGGGACAGATATTCCTCGGACATCAGCCCACTTCAGGGAAATCACACCCTTTACTTCTACTCCGAGGACCCACACGGGAACGTGGAAGAGGTTCGATCGTTCGTTGTGCCCTTCGATGTTATGGCACCCGAACTCCAGATCTCCACCGACCCCAGGGCCCCTGACGGAGAGGAGGGCTGGTTCGTGACCGTTCCGGAACTGATCCTCGATGTGTTCAACGAGGACGACGGCCACGTCATCTACTATCATATCGGCAAGGGGCCTCTATCTGAATATACCTCTCCGATCAGCATACCGGATGGGATCCGGACCATCACCTGCTATGCAGAGGATGATGCGGGTAACCGCGGTATCACGCAGGAGATCTTGATAAAAGTGGATACGGAAACGGAGAGCACCAGGACCGGTATCGACCTCTCCCCGGACGGTGAAGGACAGTATACCGAGGTTCCGGGGATAACCATGCAAACCGGAGAAGGGGCCGTTATCTATTACAGCTGGGATGGGGGTGAGATGTTCGAACGATATTACGGAATGATCTCTCCTCCGGAAGAAGAGGGAGAGTTCACGCTGTTCTACTACTCCATCGACGAGGCAGGGAACAGGGAGTCACAAAACACCATGTTGATACCGGTCGATGCAAAGGCCCCTGTTGTTAGCGCCCTTGTCCCGAAATGGGCCGATGTCGGTGAAAAGATCCGGTTCGATCTCTCGGGGACAACCGATGGTATTGGTGTTGAATCCTATTTCATTGATTTCGGGGACGGCAGCGATTCCGACTGGGTCCAGGATCCGATCATAGAACATGGATACTCGAGCGGGGGAACATATTCTGTCATCATCAAGGCAAAGGATGGATCGGGCCATGTCAGCGAGGAGACCACGCTCGATATCGTGGTGAGTGAGGACAGCAGCATGCAGCTGTTCATCCTTTTCGCAGCTGTGGGTGCAGGCATACTTGTCATAGCCCTGATCATAGGAGCGGCTCTGGTTGCAAGAAGCAGGCATCACCATCACCATCTGCAACACCACTATGTTCCATATCATTACGGACCACAGCATCAGCTCCCACATCATCATGGACCGCAGCAGCAACTCCCACAGAGAGCCCCACATCAGCTCCCTCCAAAGGAGCAGGGTCAAAGACCGGCTCCCGGAGCCATAAAACAGGTCCCGGCACCTCCTGCTGCTCCCCAGCTCCCGCAGCCTCCGAGACCGCCGATCTAGAGGTATGGTTCGTCCATCGGAGGAAAACTCCATCTTTTCCTCAGCTCGATATAACGATCGAAGTTCCAGATCCTGCGAAGCCCCTTCCCGTCCTCACCTCTCAGAGTATCGAGAACGGCACGGGCACCGCTTATGAACAGCCTCTCCTTCTGCTTCGCGGTCACTCCAAAATCAAGCGTCCTGACATCTCCTGTCCCGATCTCCACTAATCGGCATATCCTGGTAGGATATTCGAGGAAGCTCATCCGGCTCTGCCCGTATCTCATGGTATCGAAGACAGCAAGTCCGAAATGGTAAAGATCGGTGGTTGGGTTAGATGCAGTAACTCCAGAGGTCAGACTGATACCTAATGTGGGCCACCTGACCTTCCCGGGATCGGCCATATCGAAGACCTCGAGGGGAAGATTGGAAGCGAATGCCCCATCAACGATCATGGAACCCGACAGCTTGTAGGGAGTGAAGAAGAAGGGAACGGCCACAGACATCCTGACAGCCGCGGAGATGGGAAAGAACGATGGGCGGATATTGCCGTACCTGTCAAGGACAAGATCCCTGGGCATCAGAAGCTCGCATGAATGTGTAACGTCCGATGCCATGATACTCAATCTCGGGGAGTCCGAAGGGTCCAGCTCCTCGAGCATTCCGATCTTTCCCATCGGGAGCCTTCCGAAGGTGCTGGCCTGCTTCCTGGAAAGGAGCTCCTCGACCCAGGATTGCAGCTTCTCTCCTTCATACATTCCATAGGAGATCGAGACAGCGGCTATCTTTGCGAACCTGGGGAGCTTCTGATCCCAGAAACCGTCCCTCAGTCTCAAAAAATCTATTGAAAAGAGCTCCTCCAGGATCTCGTCACAGCTGAAACCGGCCGCAATGATCGAAGCGGTGATAGCTCCGGCGGATGTTCCAGCGACCCTTTTCAGTTTTATACCAAGCTTGTCGATGGCCCATATTGCACCAAGATGTGCTACACCTTTGGCACCGCCTCCGGCGAACACGAGATCAATGCAGTCGGGGTGATCCCTCGAACCGACCTGAAACTCGTCGTTATCCCTGAGGTCGGTCAACTTGCTAGTTATCCCTTCAAGTGATTTCTTTCCATTCCTGGAGAATCTCATGGGACCTCCCCGTATGCAGTTCAACAGGAAGTTAATGGCCCTATCTTGCATTTCATCGTTTCGATCGATTCATCCTCTGTAAGGCTGTGATCTCCTGACCATGAGGACCAGCAGGGAGTTATCATCCAGATGTCCCATGATGAGCTCATCATCAGGTTTCAGGCCAAGGGACCTGAACCATTTGGTCAGCCCTCCACCGATCCTGACACCTCCGGTCTGGGAGATCATGCACTTCGATGTGAGGGAAGCATCCTTCCTGATGAATATCGTGATCGGACCTTCCTCAAGGAGATGTCCCCTCTCCTTGGGTATGTAAAGGAAACCCTGCCTGATGGATGTCCTTGAGATGGGGGTGACTATCGTTCTGTCATCGGGGAACTCCTCATCAGTGATGACCTCTTCCACCATCCGGGTGGACATCTCTCCCAGAGAGAAGCTTCCTTCATCACCTTCCGGCGTCCTCACGACAGATGATATGTTATCCTTTAAAAGGGGTAGAACGCTGACATCCGGGGTGTTGAAGTTCTCCTTCACGATCTCCACTGTCCACGGGTCCAGCAGGAAGAAGTACTTGAAATCCGCTTTTTCCTTGGAAACCCTTTCGAGGTTCTTTTTCATGGATTCATGCTGTCTTCCACCCAGTGCGCTCTTTCCATGGAGGCTCATCGTCCTGACCTTTGATATCACGATCGTCCTTTCTCCTCTGATGCCCTTGACCATTGATTCATCCGGCCTGGCAACCACTTCCCATTCCTCGATATCTTTGTGACGCTCCATGAGGTCCATCCTGGCCAGGAACAGAGATGTGGTCCTTATCCTTTCATCCAGGTCCTTCATGTTCTCCTTGACATTGAAAAGGAAGGAGAGCTGTTTTCTCATCTCGGTCGAGATCATAACTTCATATTCCATGTGTATCGGGCCCTCCATGGTCTTCTATTCAATAAGGCTTTCGGTAAAGGCAGGCATTGTATAAAATTGAACTTTGTGAGGTCGCGTTCATCTACCTTCTGGATGTTTGGATATTGCAAATTTTGTGACAAGATCAAATTGAAGAAGTTCAGACCGGAACGGACCTGCTTTTCTTGCTGGAGAACACATCTATCCCTTCCTTGAAACTGACGATCATGTCATCTTCGGCCGCAATGGTCCGGATACCGGAGTGCTCCTCAACATATTCGGACTGCTCTGCGGGGCCCTCATTGATGAACTTCTTCCCTTGATGGGTCAGAAGGCAGAGCTCGGGCCCTATCCTGGAAGCGATCTTTGCGGCATCCTCGGTGGACAGGTGATTCGGTATACTTGCTCCAAGTGGGCGTGTGACCGCCATAATAAGTATCCTTGCACCCAGATGTGATTCGACCACATCGTCGGTGAGTTCCGTATCAGCAATGTACGACAGGACCCCGTTCCTGGTCCTTATTCGAAAACCGACCCCAAAGGGGTCCGAATGGACAGAGGGAGTGGCCCTACCTTTTAGATGATAGACATTGAAATCATCACCCGGTTTTACGGTGATCGTGCTTTTTATCCTCGATCTGTGATACCTGGATACTGCGGGACCGATCCCCCCCTTGCCCTTTGTGACCGAGATCGGCCCTATCAGGAAACCCCACCTCCCCTTTCGACCGAGTCCTATGCCCTCCATGATGGGTTCTGCATTGGAATAGTGATCGGGGTGGCAGTGGGATATCAGAATCCCATCGGTCCTCAGGGGATCTATCCTGTTCCGCCTCATCGCGGAGAGCGCCCCCGGACCTGGGTCGATATGGACCTTGTAATCATCTTCTAGATACATTCCTCCGGTCGATCTTTCCTGGGTCAAGGTAACGAATCGACCTCCTCCGGTACCGAGGAAGGTCAGTCTCGTCATTATGATCCTTCAATTACGACTTAACATATCTATTTATCTAGGTCATTGTCGAATGACGCAATTGATGACCATTGGACATCTAAAGGTTATAAATAAAGAGAATAGATAAGATGAGTGGGGACAGGGCTGTACACAGGAACGGCCCATGCGCTGATCCCTGTTACGATATCGACAGAATGGAGGAAAGATATATGAACTGCAAAATGAGCAAACTGCTCCTGGTCATGGTGATGGTAGGTATTCTTGCAATACCTGTATCACTGGTGGGGGCAGATAATGAGGGTGCTCCCATCGACGAGGAAACCAACCTGCTGAAGGGGGACATCGTGAGCGAATCTGATCTCCTTGAGATCGAGAGGGTGGAAAAACCCGATTTCGATTTCAACAGGGAGAATGTAAATTGGATCAACGAGGACAGAACGCCTGTCAGTTATTCTCCAAGGACAGACCTTGATACACTGGTAGACCAGTTCTCGATACCCGATACGATCCAGAAAAGGGTAAACCCGGCAGTAATGAACATGGAAAAGACCCGAGCATCCGACGATGAGGGTGAACAGGACTATCCAGACTATCCCAACGGATCAGTGATCAACTCCAACGGGGAGACTGTCTCCGGAAACCTTGCCTGGTCCAACAACCCGGCAAGTGTAGATCCGATCGATTGGTACAAGATCGGCCTTTCCGATGTTGCAACCACCGCAGGCGGATCACCTGTTTACAACGTCAGCATCTCCCTTGATGATTACTATGCAAGCGAGGGCGACCTGTACGAGTTTGGTATAGTAGGCACTGGATCTGAAGCGACCCTGAAGGAAGACTGGGCCGACTGCCTCGAACTCTATGTGATATATACCGATGAATGGTTCGGACAGGGAAACCTCGGAGGTTGGACCTGGTTCTACGATGACGGCGATGATGCGGACGGATGGTCACACGATGAGAACTGGACCCTCCATTCATGGTCACCAAGGCATTCCTGGCTCGGACCGGACAACGACGGCTATGCCAATGGTTACAAGGAATGGGGATGGATGTATATCGGCATCTCATGGAACTATTACCTGACGGCAGATTCACCTACGACCAGACCCGCATTCACAACCGAATACGAGTTCACCGTGGACACATCCACTACAGTTGCCAGGGATGCAGTTGGCAACTACAAGAAGAATGCAACCACCTTCTCCAATGTCGGGAGCAGGGTAACCGACCAGCGGATGGATTCCATATACAACTCGATGGACTGGTGGGAAGTTTCAGGGTCCGACACAAACAAGCTCTGGAACTACACCATTGAGATCAACAGGACATCCAATATCTGGGCCGGCCAACCAACTGCCAACGAGATTTGGGATAACAGACTCTATATCTGGGTGCTCACACCCTGGTATGGCGAGGATGAGATATGGGACACCGCAGACGACGGTTTCTCGGGCGCATATCGCGCCATGAGCTACGTCTATACAGGTGGTGGTTATATCGGTGATGAGTTCACGATGTATCTCCATAACAACTGGACAGATGCTCCTGACCGAACTGTCTGGATAGGACTTATGGAACAACCAATGCATGGAGCCATACAAAACGGTCAGATCGCTGGATGGTTTTATTTCCCTGACCATTGGATATATTCCACATACGACCTCAAGGTATCGATCGGGGAGATCGAACCGAACAATGCACCCGAGATCTCCAATGTCGAGATCGTATCCGACTTCGAACAGGACCCCTCCGGCGGTTACTACGATACGGAATACGAGATATTCGTGGACTACACGGACGCAGACAACGACGAACCCGAGATGATAAATGTCTACCTGGACAAGGACACACCCTACGAGAAGATAGTTGACATCTCGAACTCACCGACCGATGTGTTCGACAATGACTACACGGATGGAAAGAGGTACAAATTGATACAGCTTGGAGAAGATCTCACAGACGATCCATTCCCCCATACTGTGCATGTCAACTGTACCGACAGCATCCCCAGCAGGGCGATAAGGGGAGCAAAGGATTCTCTGATGCACGAATATGAAGATGGCCTCTGGGTCTGGGACGACGAACCTGTGGAGAAGAACCAGAACTGGCAGGGCATGCCCGAGCTGATGGAGGACGATGAGGATACCTACATTGCCCTCGAAGGTTTCGACGGCATGTTCAAGGACCCCGAGAACAATTTCAGAGGATTCGGGATATGGGACAATATCGGAGAAGAGTGGGTCACGGACATGGACATCATCCCCGAGGATGAAGAGGACCCGTTGCTCCATGTAAATATCACGGAGTTCGAGGGGATATGGCAGGCCGTTCTTACTCCCTTTGAGAACATGCACGACTCCGCATCTGTCAGGTTCATGGGATATGATGACCACTCGAACGTAAACCTCACAACGACCATCATCATCAGGAAGGTCAACGACCCACCTGCCGTGGAATCCGTCAGGATCAACGGTGTCGAGTACAGTGTGGACGATGCACAGCCCTTGAGACCGGTAGTACACCTTGAGGACGAGAACATCGATGTCCTCGAGGATACGGAGTTCGAGTTCGAGATCGTTGCAGTTGATACGGACCTCGAGGAGGACTGGACCGATCTTGAATACAGTTACATGAGGGCCCCCCTCTCTGATGATTGGGACGAGGACCCCGATGTCGGGTACAACACCGGCATCGTCACCTTTACACCCACCAACAACGATGTGAAGGCAGGTAACAGCAAGATGGTCTTTACAATAGATGACCATGGTGAGAATGGAGACATCAAGCTCGAGGTCTACTTCGAGATAGATAATGTGAACGATGACCCCACGATCATGATACCCACAACGACCGCAAGGACCTGGAAACAGTTCTCCAGGATATCCATCAGGCCGATCGCTTCCGATGAGGACAAGAACGATCAGATAACGTTCTCGACCAACTTCGAAGAGGCCATCGGAGATGATTTCGACTCGGTTCTCGACCAGCTTCCATACGCTGATATCAGCAAGGGGATCGACTGGGACATCAACCCGACAACGGGAGACTTCTGGTTCCAGCTCGATGACCAGGACATCTGGAAGACCTCCTCTGAAATGTTATCAAGCGCCGAGATAACCCTGATATTCATGGCCACCGACAAGGAAGGCGGAGAGGCATTGGCCTCCATCAATCTCGTCCTCAACGACGAGAACGAGCCTCCCGAGGACCCTGATGTGATCAAGGCAGACCCGGCCAAGCCCACCGCAATGGAGCTCGTGAACTTCTATGTGGATCCTGTAAGCGATCCGGACGAGGACAAGCTCACCTACAGGTGGGACTTCGGTGACGGGTCAACGGGGGAAGGCATCAATCTCAACCACACCTACACGACCAAAGGATGGAGAACGGTCCAGATGTGGGTCGAGGACGGACAGTTCCAGACCGAGAAGATCACACTGAGGGTCGAGGTACTGGAGAATATAATCGTTGATGATGATGATGATGACGATGATGATGATGACGACACGGGCGAACCACAAAAGGAGGATAACACTGTACTCTACATCGCTGGCGGTGGTATCTTCCTCGTTGTTCTGCTGATCATTGTCGTATCACTGATCCTCATACTGAGGAAGAAACCCGCACCGGCTGCCATGCAGTATCCGGGTTACGACCAGCAACAGCTTGGTGCATACGGGGCACAGGGACTTCCACCAGGATATGCAGGTGAACTTCCCCCGCAGGAAACACCCGAGCTGCCTCCTGCCCAGGAAGGAATGGCCCCACAGGAGAACCTGCCTCCGGCAGATGGTGCAGCACCATATCCCGAACAAGTTCCGGGAGCAGTACCCGAGGCACCAGCAGCACAGCCAGAAGCTCCTGTGGCACAGCCGGAGACAGTACAGCCCGAACCACAGCCCCCTGCAGGAAACACCTGTCCTAGCTGTGGTGCAGCAGTGGACCCGACATGGTTCCTCTGTCCGAACTGCAAATCACCGCTCCAGTAAATGGTCGCGGTAAAGGGCGCCTGACCGGCGCCCTGTTTTTTCTTTTTTTCACAAACGTGTAGACCAAGGTCTACGGATATAGAAGATCGAAATGGATAATTCAAGGTTCGAACGATCTCAGTTTGTAATAACCCTGCCGACACCGGTTGTTCCGGTTACCTTCTCGACGCGGATCTTTACCCTTTGCCCCTTGGCAACTCCGGGAACATAGATCACGAACCTGTTCATTTTCGCAAGTCCGTCACCCAGCCGCCCCACGTCCTGAATAAGGACCTCCATCTCATCACCAGGCATCAGGTGTTTCGATC
>JAYEPK010000230.1:1823-4153 GCA_034723935.1 Thermoplasmatota archaeon | reverse complement strand
AGCTCCTTGACAAGATAGAGGAATACGTGAACACATACGTCATCTGCGGAGAATGCGGGAAACCGGACACACACCTTGTCAAGGAAGGCAGGACCCACGTCCTGGATAAGGACCTCCATCTCATCACCAGGCATGAGGTGTTTCGATCGGTCCCTGGCGGTTACACCCTTCTTGACCTTGACAGGTCTCTTTGCACCGCATGCCATACACTCCACGACCTGGGTCCTGCCTTCCTTGACAAGGTGTGTGTCCGGTTTCCCGCATTCTCCGCAGATGACGTATGTGTTCACGTATTCCTCTATCTTGTCAAGGAGCTTGTCCCTTGTCATCTGTGATTTGAAGATGACCCTTCTACCGTCCCGGCTTCCTGCAGATCCCATGGACCGTAGAATATGTCCAAGAATATGGTCAGGATCCCTCCTTACCGAATCCACGATCTCCTGGAAGTTCTTCCAGACCGTCGTTCTGCCCTCGGACATGAGGTCCAGTTCCGGGACCGACCATCTTTCCTCACCGATCTTCTCATCTTCGGGCATGTTCTCGTGGGCCCTTTCGAGAAGCGTATCATAATCGAACTCTTCATCCATTGGAGATCACCTTGCGGTCAGTCTGATACGTGGTGCTGTATTTAAACCACATGGTCAAAAAAGCTACATAGTTCCCGGAGCCTCGATGCCAAGGACATCCAGCCCCGTCTCAAGGACATGCCTGACCGCTTTTACCAGGAATACCCTGGCACTTTTTCTTCCATGGTCTTTATCGGAGAGCACCGGACAGTCCCTGTAGAACTCGTTGAACGCCGAGGCGAGCTCGACGAGGTAAAGAGGTACCAGGTGCACCTTCCTTTCTGAAGCTGCGGCCTCCATTGTCCCCGGGAACTCGAGGAGTTTCTTCACAAGTCCCATCTCCGATCCTTCACGGAGCTTAGACCAATCAGGCTCTATCTCCTGAACATCGAGTTTCCTCAATATGGAGCATGCCCTGGCATGTGAATACTGGACGAAAGGAGCAGATGAACCTTCGAAGCTCAGGGCATCCTCCCATCTGAAGACCATCTTCTTCTCCGGCTGGACCTTTACCATGTTGAACCTGAGCGCTCCGATACCAACTGCTTCGGAGATACTGTCCAGTTCGGCCTCGGATAGATCATCACGCCTCTTCAGGACCTCCTCCCTTGCTCTTTCAACGGCCTCGTCCAGAAGATCGTCCAGGAAAACGACCCTGTTCCTCCTTGTTGACATCTTCCCCTGCGGGAGGGAAACGAACGAATAGAATACGATCTCGGGATACCTCTTCGAACCGAGTTCCCGTAGGGCCAGAGAGAGCATCATTGATTGATATTTGTGATCCTCACCGAGAACGTTGACGGCCTCGGTGCATTTTGCCAGCTTCCATCTATGGTAGGCAAGGTCCCGGGTAGTGTAGAGGGCCGACCCATCGGATCTTGTGAACACGAACCTTCTCTTGTATCTGTCATCATCCCCTCCCTTGATCTCGCTGGAAAGGTCCAGATAGAATGCCCCCTTATCTTCCCGGCAGAGGGCGCTCTTCTTCAATCCCTCTATTACATCGACCAGGGAGCCGTCCTCGACGACCCGGGATTCGTACACGAACTCGTCCAGGTTAACGTTGAGACGGGAAAGAGAGCTTGTCATCCCTTCAAGCACCCTTTCACAGGCCGACCTCACATCTTCAGCTCTGATCAGAGGTGTCTCACCTTTTGAGATACGGAGGGACCAATCCTTTCGGGCAACAGCTTCTTCATAATCCTTGAGGAGGGTGTTGATCTCTTTCTCGATAGAAGGAGAGTTCTCGAGCCTTTCATTTGCCTCCTGATAATATCTGACCAGATCGTGGTCCGTCTTGTTCCTGCCAGGCTTCGGGAGCAGGGATGCGTCAAGGTTCTTGAGTCCCCAGACCAGTATCATTACCTGTTTGCCCATATCATTTACCCAGTACTGGGCCTTAACTCTGTAGCCCGCGAAACGAAACAGTCTGACAAGGGTATCTCCGATCATGGGGTTCCTGGCCCTCCCAACATGAAAGGGGCCGTTCGGGTTTGCCGAAGTATGCTCCACTATTATGTCTGTATCTTTTTCCTTTCCTTTCCCGAAGGCATCCAGGTCCGAACCGATGTGGTCCAATCCCTGCCGGATGAACTCTCCTTGATCGAAGTTGCAGTTCAGATAACCCCCGGATGCGGAAAGGGTCCAACGGTCATCTTCCCCCATCTCTGCAAGTATCTCCTCCGTGATCCTTTGAGGTGGATCTCCGGTTGCCTTTGCGATCGGGAAAGTGACAAGACACAGATCCGCATGCCCGGACCGGGG
>JAYEPK010000230.1:0-1813 GCA_034723935.1 Thermoplasmatota archaeon | reverse complement strand
TGGACCACGGGTTCCTGATCCATCCCCATCCTGGTAAATGCCGATCTTGCTCGATCTCTGAACGCCTTTTCGAAGGAAACGGAGGGATTGTCCATGTCAGGTGTAGTTTCCTCTCGATTTTAACATTTATCGATACATCGAACCATCAGGAAATTATTTCTAATCCATAACAAATCGGTATCGGGACAGTTGATGCAGTTGAACGATGAAAAGGAGCTTGGATTTCCTCCTGAAGATGTGATCTTCAGATTGAGGGCAAAGATGGATGACAATTCCTACACGGCATTCATGGACGGTGGCAGGTCTCTTATAGCTTTCAGGGTCGAAGGTGAGAAGATCGATCTTCTCAGATCCCTTGAATATCTCTCGGAATTCCTCACGGAGGAAGCGCTCGAGAGCGCTGAGAAGGTGCTGATAATATCGGACCGCGAGTTCGAGATGACACCTGCAGAAGTACTTGGTCCGAAGATGGAGGCCAAGAGGGCAGATGATGAGAGATTGTTCTCGGAACTGAAGGAGAAGCTAAGGGACAAACTGAAACCCTTGGTGTTCACCGTCGAGAACGATATACTTGAATTGTACCGTGTAGCAGTTCGATTGGATGGGTCAATGAACAGAACGGGCCCCTCAGTGGGACTTGACCTCATGAAGGTAGACCTGCCGAAGGAGGGGGATGTCGTCTATCTCATTTTTGATGATGGTTACAAGAAGATCGGAAGGTCCAGTTTCCAAATGATAGTTGATGAGGCCATGACTGGACTGAGGCAGGGACCAAGCCTTGCAAAGGACCCATCCAAACCTACCCTTTCAAGATCAACGAGCCTTGATAGACCGGCCAAGAGCGACCCATTACCGGATAACAGAACGGCAACCTCTTCGTCCAGAAGTCCCAATGATCCGTCCCGTATTGATGTATCTTTGACCGGGAATGACACGAAAGCCCTTATCCGAGATTTCTCCAGGAAGGTCGTGGCACTGGGATATAGAAAGGATACACGTTTCTCCAGACAGGATGTGAACCAGATATTCTTTGTCGGAATGTCCGGTCCTGCGCTTTTGCTCAAGATACTCCAGGAGAGGGAGGACGTGGAGCCTTTCCTCAGAATTCTCGACCACCGGAAGGACTCCCTCGGTATTCTTGTAACGAAGGAGTGGCAGCCGGACATTGAAGCCCTGTCCAGAACAAGGGGGTTCATATACCTGGATCAGAAAAGGGCTTGGAGGGCAAGCGAGGTGGTGGCCTCGGTGGTCAAGGAGGGCTCCGGATGAACAAGGTCCCTGTTGGCTGCGGCTCCCTTGACAGGATACTCGGGGGAGGGGTCGAGAGTTCCGCGATAACACAGCTCTACGGCGAAGGCGGATCGGGAAAGACAAATATCTGCCTTCAGGTGGCGAGGAACGTTGTGAGGGCAGGTCAGAAGGTCATCTTCATCGACACCGAAGGGGTGTCAATGGACAGGTTCGAACAGATATGTGGCGGAGAAGAGAAATACAACATCATCAGCAGGGAGCTCCTGTTCTTCCAGCCCATGAACTCGGAACAGCTGAACGATGCCATCTCCTCCACGGTAAAGCTTGCAAGCAAGGACCTTCACATTGGCCTTGTGATCCTTGATTCCGCGACCGTGTTCTACAGGATGAACTTCGGGAGCAAGAGGGACGAGGAGAACAGACGCGACATCGGCAACGTCATACTCAAGCTGATGAACATATCCCGTAAACAGGACATCCCGGTCATCATAACCAGCCAGGTATATTCATCTATGGGACCGCATGATATCAGACCTCTCGGAGGCCATTCTCTGGCGCACAA
>JAYEPK010000229.1:0-16154 GCA_034723935.1 Thermoplasmatota archaeon | reverse complement strand
CTGATAAGGAGCCTTACAACGGATCTTTCCACGGAACCTTCGATATGATGGGGGTGAAGATACCCGGTCCGTCCCTCGGTGGTCTCCGGTGCTATCGTCGAGGGGACCATGTCCACGATCTCGGATGCGATCCTGATTGAATTGACCAGTTTGTCCTTTGCATAGCCCGGATGGTAGTTCACACCCTTGATTGTGTAGGTTGCGCTCATTGCATTGAATGTCTCATCCTCTACCTCTCCGATGATCCCCCCATCCACGGTGTAGGCGATATCTGCACCGAACCTTTCCACATCGAAGAACTTGGTCCCGTTTCCGACCTCCTCATCAGGGGTAAATCCTATTCTGACCCTCCCATGAGGGGTAGAGTCGTCTTCGACGAGGAGTTTTACCGCGGCCATTATCTCCGCAATTCCTGCTTTGTCATCCGCCCCGAGAAGGGTGGTCCCATTCGAGGTGATGATGGTGCCTCCTATATTCTCACTGAGGTGGGGGTTATCCTTTACGGTGATAACAATGGCATCATCCCCCGGAAGTACCAGATCTGTCCCGTCATAGTTCTCGTGCAGTATAGGTTCGACATCCTTGCCCGATACCTCCGGTGAGGTGTCCACATGTGCGATCAATCCTACGGTCAAAACCTTGGACCCCTTTCCAGGTGGAAGGTTCGAGGGCAGGGTTGCCATAACGTATCCATACTCATCCATCTCAACATCCTCGAGACCTAGGCCCTTCAGCTCCTCGACAAGGACATTCAGAAGGTCCTTTTGCCTCTCGGTCGAAGGATAGTTTTCCTCCACCCCCTCCTCGGAAGTGGTCCATATCCTGACATACTTCAGAAATCTTTCAAGAACATCCGACAACATTATCCCTCCGTTTATCATTGCCCTCAACGCTCCTTTCACTGAAATAACTTATGGATTATATTTTCGCATACCCCTCCGAGCAACTGATATCATTCCTCTGGTATGGATTCGACATGACAGATATGAAAACCCCTCTCTGCCCCGCTTGCCAGTCGGATCTCGGATCATATGCCATGCTGAAGGACATGACGGGATACCAGCTGATATACTGCGGCAAATGTGGATTCACAGTGGGTGCTGTCAACTACTTCTAGGTGCGAAAAATGGCAGACATTACACCTCTCTCCCGTTTCCCGTTCCTGAAAAGAGCAAGGGAATTCGTCAGGGAGGGAAAGCTTACAATGGCCGACATGCTGGGCGAGGGCCATGAGACTGTCCAGAAAAGGTCCCTTGAAAGGATCGAGGAGGCCATCGAAGGGAAGGAGTTGGGCCTCCCTTCAAACCATGTCATCAGTGACGAGGACGAGCTTCTGTCATATCCGGTCGCAAGGTTCATGGTCACCGCGGTCGGGGATACGAACCTGATCAAATGGTTCTCCCACCATGAAGGAGAAAGAGGAAGGTTCTATCTTGAAAAAGAACCGACGGACAGTGTTCTTTCCATTGGAAAAGAGCTGGGATTCGAGGCGGTAGAAAGGGCCCCGGGCCAGGAACCGAGAAGACCGGAGATGGAAAAGGTGATCAAGGGGGTGAGACCGGCCGGAGACCGGATGCTGGGTGAAAGGAGATCTTACTGGGTAAGATTCACCAACTACCTCCCACCGAAGAGGAACATATCGGGTCCGGAATGGGATCTGATCAATCAGAGGATGGTGGGTGGGTTCATTGAACTCAACCGCCATTCCTACGTAAGACTGCTCCAGGAACTCATCAAGAACAGGGTCGAGGAAGGCCTTCATCGGGAGGTAGAGGTTCCCAGGAACAGGGCTCTTAAGGATATGATCAAGGGACTGAAGGTCAAGGTCGAGACCAGACGTAAAAAGTATGCACCAACGGAGCTTGGAAAGATGACGGTGACCAGACTCCCGCCCTGTATAAAACAGATCCTTGGGATGTCACAGGCAGGGGAGAACCTGCCCCACCATGCCAGGTTCGCTCTGGTGACCTTCCTGCATGCCATCGGTCAATCTTCCGAGGAGATCTTCAAGGTATTTGCCACCGCACCCGATTTCAAGGAGGATATGGTCCGTTATCAGGTTGAGCACATCACCGGGTCCAGCTCGGCGATCAACTACTACGTTCCCAACTGTGATACAATGAGATCCGGGGGTATATGCTATGATCCGGACACCCTGTGTGGAAAGGAATGGTTGACGAACCCTGTAACATACTACAGGATAAAAGGGAAACCCAGACGGCCTAAACGGGAAGTATCTTCTTCATGATGAAGGCGTCCGACCTGTCCTCGTAGTAATTATCAAGGATGCCAGTGATCCTGAAACCGATCCTCGTGTAGAACACCACGGCCTTTTCATTGCTGGTCCCGACCTCCAGGGCGATAGACCCCATCTTTCTCGAAGAAGCGTATCCCTCGGCCGCGGACATCAATTTCCTGCCTACCCCTCTTCCCTCGTATCCTTCCTCCACCACCAGCATGAGAACTCGAAGCGATGTCTCGTCCTTTGGAACAGCGACAATGAAACCCAGTAGTTGTTCCCCCTCCATTGCGACAAGGAAACATCCATTGAGATTCTCGAAGAAATGATCTACAAGCTCTCTGGTATAATTCTCCTGGAGCCTTTTATTTGCCATCGATCTGACCTGTTCAAGCTGATGGGATGCTATCCTCTCGATCGTACAGTTATCGTTTGTCAATACCCGGAGATAGTGATTGAAAATAATATAACTTTTCGATGATCTTGCATTCCTCAGGCTGGTCTTATCTTTACTGTCACACTTTTACCATCATTGTCGGTAACCCGGGCATCCATATCCTTCCTCATGCTCCGGGAAGCCAACCCGGCCAGTAATCCGGATGTGAGCTCATGGTGCTTCGAATTCTTGTACTTCAATTCAATGGTCCTCATGGCCTTGACGGTCATTGAACCCTTCTTCTCCTTGACCTCGAAATCACCCCAACCAAGTGTTGAGGAGAGCATAACAGCGAGTTCCATGAGCTTTGACGCGGGTAGGTCCTCTATCTCCTCGTCAAACTCCTTTATCAATGATCCGAACATCTCCCTGCCGCATTTCTTGCCTGTCCTGTAGGCTTTCTTCTCTGGTCCCTTGGTGAATGATCTCAATATGGATGATCCGACAACAATGAAACCGTCAGCCCCCATCACGTTCACCCTTCCGCTCCTGGGTCCGATGGATGCCATCTTGTAGAGGTTCTTCGGTTTACCCAGAACGTTCCTTGCCAGTTTGTAGAACTCACCTTCCATATCAAGAGCCATGGCCTTTCACCTCAATCCCTGGAGACCGCGTCGATCATCGAATCGAATAGGCCCCATGTGGAGAATTCCGGATGAACAGAGCAGGATATTACTTTCCCATCTCCGAATTCCTTGTATGCAATGGCTCCTTTTCCGTTCAGCCGGGGGCTCTCATCTGCATATTTTGCCACTACCAGCTCATGGGGTGCATTGCCGTTCTTGAGGTCCGGATGGTATATTTCAGATCTTTTATCGTAGGTTATTGCGGGTCCTCTGAAGTAGAGGGAGGAAAAGTTCTCATTGGAATATTCACCGAGAACGTTCTCCACGACCTTGTGAGCTTCCGGTGGTCTCTTGTATTCAACAGGTTCCAGGTCAACTATACCTGTCTTTGGACCGTACTTTGCATCATAATCGAAGATGCCGAGGGTCTTGATCCCGAAATTTGTAGGGAGCATGGGGAACCTGATGGATTTTCCCATGATCCCCACAGATGCGCAGACCGCGATGACTCCCCCTCCGTTCCTGATGTAATTCAGAAGATCGCTGCGGTATATGTGGTAGAACCTCTTCAGGAAACCGATGAATTCAAAAAAGCCACCTTTATCATGCCTCTTGAGGGGGAACGCCCCGGGAAGGAAAACAACATCATAACGATCGAGCACATCCTGGATCATCTGCTTGGGACCTATCTTCTCGTACCTTATCCCGGTCTTTTTGAAGGCTTTTTCTTCATAGCGTTCACCGCTTGCCTCATCATGGTATAGAGCGATCCTGTGGGCCATAATAGTTCTCCACCGATTAAGAACCTGCCATGGAAGGGTGGCAGTATATATAAGACTGCCTATAATATATCACAGGCACCATAATAATCATTTCGGTTGAATGAACCAAAATAGATAATATGGATCAAATCCATGCAATGTCTATTTTGATACGATAGATTATAATATATTACGATTATCAGAGATGGATGAGGTCAATGTTTTCATCACGGATGGATAGCATCGAGCTTTCGGGGCTTCGAAAGATGTTCGAACTGGTGAACGAGGACTCCGTGAACCTTGGATTGGGTGAACCTGATTTTCAACCACCCCGGGAAGCAATAGATGCTGTTGAAAAGGCCATGAGGATGGGGCTCAACAAGTATGGGCCTACCCTTGGTATCCCGGCTCTCAGAGGGGAGATATCAAAAAGACTTCGACGCTACTGGAATGATGTTGGCCCCGATAATGTGATAGTTACAAGCTCAGGTTCGGAGGGTATCTTCTCGAGTTTCCTCACCTTCATGGACCACGGAAGGAAAGCACTTGTTCCGGATCCCGGGTTCGTACTTTACAAACCCCATACTCTTCTCACCGGGGGAAAATATGATGAATATCCTCTCTTGATAGAGAACGAGTTCAGACCGGATGTGGATGGGATGAAGAGGTTGATCGATGATGATACCTCGGTCATTGTCATGAACTCTCCCTCCAACCCGACCGGCGGAATGATCACAAGGCAGGACAGAGATGATATTATTGATGTGGCAAGGGAGAGGGATCTCGTCATAATATCGGATGAGGTATACGATACAATGGTCTACTCGGGGAACCAGCATCATTCGTTCCTGGGTGTCTATGAAAAAGGTGTGGTCGTGAACTCTTTCTCCAAGATCTATTCTATGACAGGATGGAGAATGGGATACGTAGCAGCACCCGGGGACATGATCGAGAAGATCGGTCTTGCCCATTATCACATGGTTGCCTGCCCCCCTACACCGATACAGTACGGGGCACTTGCGGCACTCAGACAAAGTGGTGATTATGTTGAAAGGATGATCGATGAGTTCCACAAACGTAGGGACCTCATCACGAGCAGGATCAACGAGATCGATGGTTTCAAAGCCCTCGCACCACCGGGTACATTTTACTCTTTCCCCTACTTTGAGCTCTATAATGGGGCTGACAGGCTCAACTCCTTCGATCTGGCCATGGAGCTTGCAAAGAACGATCTTATCTGCTCCCCGGGTACGACGTTCGGTGAAAGGGGAGAATACCACCTCCGTTTCTCCTTCGTGAACTCGAAAGAGAAGATCGACAGGGGAATGGACATTCTCTCAAGTGTTGTCGGAGAATACCAGAAGTAAGGCCTCATCGGGAGAAAAGTATATCAGCTAACTTCCTGTTTTGGAAACAGGTGCTTTACAGCATATGTGGAGGGATCACTTTGAAGGTACAGAGGTTCCTTGTATTCTTGGCGACTACCGCGCTGTTACTTCCGGTAACAATGTTGATTTCGGACCATGCCCAGGGGGGCTTGCCTGTATTTCAGGCCTCGATCAAGGTCTTATCGGAGGACAGGTCACGCAATCAGCAGTCTCCAATGGATATCTTGGTCAATGAGGAAGGGCGTGTATCGATAATCTATCAGACATTCGAGATGTACTACTGGGACATCTACATTGTCCACAGTTACGATGATGGGGTCACATGGTCAGACCCGATCAGGGTCGACGATACCCTTCGTGATGGGAACGAGAGCAATGATGGGACCACACAGTGGGAGCCGTCCATGGTCCTTGGTCCGGACGGAGCGATCAATGTCGTATGGGAGGATAGAAGAGGTTACATGAAGGATAACCAGCTCTTCACAGAGCCGATCAGGATCAGATACTCCAGGTCATTGGACGGGGAGACCTTCACTCCCAGCGTGGAGATCACTGCTACAAAGACCATCAATACATGGCATGCTTACAGACCCGACCTGGCCGTGAACCAGGAAGGCAGGCTCGTATGCGTCTGGGAGGACAAGGACCAGGCTGGTGCATACAGGAACACCTGGTCTGCTTATTCCACCGATGATGGAAGGAACTGGTCAGAACCGATAATGCTCAACTGCGACGGCAAGGACTACTGCGATCACAAATATCCAAGGGTCGCAATGTTCGGAGATAATGTATATGTCACATGGCACGACGATAGGAACGATACCACGGGTACAATACCATATATGGCCGTTTCTCACGATGGAGGTGAGACCTTCGGGTTGGATTTCCCCCTATCATCGGATACCCAGCAGGATGCTGTAAGGGATTATGCGTTTCCCGTAGTTGATGATGTGGGGAACCTTTACGTTGCCTGGCATGATCGAAGGACAGAACGGGACGAGCTGTTCTTCACAAGGAGCGAGGACAACGGTGCAACTTTCACAAAGGACAACAGGATATTCGTTCTTCCCGAAGAGGCTTCCGATATGTTCCCTCACCTGCATGCATCCGGAGATGGGGACCTATCCCTTGTATGGGAGAGGTATATCCCATTTGACCTCCAGATGGGAACCTCTACCGAATCAGACATATTCTACATGAACTCGTCCGACGGTGGACGGACCTGGGGGAAAAAGCTCATGGTCGACGATACCGATCGATACAGGACAGACCGGACCGATCAGGAATGGGTATTTTCGACATTCAACAACGAGGGCCGGGCACTCTGCGTATGGAAGGATTCGAGGGAGGAGGTCGTTGGCGCCACTGACTTTGACATATATTTCTCCAGACACAGCAGTTCCCTTTCCCAGATCAACGACCTGCCCGAGATACTGTATGCGGAGTTCATGGGGGAATATGGTTTCAACAGGGCGATCGGAAATTCAAGCACACTTTTCAATTTTGCCATCATTTACAGGGATGAACAGAACGATGGGCCGGGGGATGGATTCCCCAGGATGCAGGTGTTCAGGGATGACCAGGGAACCGATCCGGTGTTCCCTGATTGGATGATTATGGAGAGGACACTGGGGCCATCTGACATTTACTTCATCGATGGTGTTGCCTATTATTGTGAGATCGCTATACCAGAGGAGGGGCAGTTCTACTACCGGGTCCAGACGACCGATGGCGTTGACCCGACCATTGTATCGTCATCGTTGATCGAGGGCCCCCTCATTGACCTGACGATCCCGACCCTGGAGATGATCGGACCTACCGAAATGGAATGGATAGCATCGGAGAAAGTGCGATGCAGTGCAGTGATCGAAGATGCCGGGGGAGCAGGGATCCGGAACAATACCATTGGATACATGAAATCCGTCAATGGACCCTACAATTTCGAGGACCCCCAGAAAGCCGGGGGTTTCACAAGGATCGATAATAATTCATATGAAGCATGGGCAGTGGTCGATCTGGAACCTGGTACGGAGAACTATGTAAAATTCGTTGCCAGGGACAGGGTCGGTAACGGTTACGGGGAATCGGAGATGATCAATCTGTGGATCGATTTCGATGCCCCATACGCAACGGACCCGGCACCCAAGACCCGGGACCTTCAGATATACCCGAATGTCAACTGTTCGATAACCTGGAGGGACAACAATCCGGGAAGCACCCTTTTCAATTTCACAGGTCTTGACCCGACCACAATAAGGTATGCTTACAAAACCACCAGTGGTGATTTTTCCGAATGGATGGAACCTGATGGGTATATTAGAACGGGTCCGGAATCATACCGCAGTTGGGCAAATGTTGAATTCCCGGATGAGGGGAACTTCAACTATATCAAATGGAAAGCATCCGATCTGGTTGGCAACGAGGGAGAATCCAAACCCCATTTCGTCACCGTTGATGTTCCGGAGAACTACCGGCCGGTCTTCACCGGCAAAGGATATCCAGGATTGATCTCATCCCCAATGCCGCATCTCTGGTGGGACGCCGCTTATGATGAAGAAGGGGATCCGCTCACCTACCGTGTCATGCTCCTGAAGCACCCGTCCGAGCTCATCTTGATGGCATGGGAAGATATCGGGCCCCGGACGTATTACGACATTCCGGACAATGAAGCTCTTGATCCAGATCATTACATACTCAGGATCAACGTGACGGACAGGATAGGTGGATGTGACATCTACGACCATGTTTTCAAAGTGATAGATACTGGAACACCACCACCGGAAATGGTTCCACAGCCGGGCCCCTATTATATGAAGGTCCCGGGAACCATTTCCTGGGATCCTTCACCTGATGATAACGGGGAGATGGAATACTGGATAAGGATCGGTTCAAGGGTCGATCATGGTGATATTCTCGAGTGGAGGGACCTGGGAAGTACCAAGGAGTTCGACCTTGCTCCGTTGGATCTGGAACTTGGTATATACTCGCTTCAGATAATGTGTTTCCATGCCGGTAACTTCTCCAGGGTTACGAAGACGATCATCAAGATATCTGATTACAAGCTGGAAACCAACCAGCCATCGACCTTCATTGCCTACAAAGGTGTCGCGGGGATCAGGATGACGGACCCTCTCGTCTGTTACATCATCAATAACGGAACATACGGTGATAACGTATCGGTAAGGATCAGTGGAGATTTGGTCGAGAAGGGATACGCATTCCTGAATTCTTCGGGAGTGGCCTCGGACACCTATTTCATCGAGGCTGCAAGGCTGTCTGCCGATGACACCACCTTCAAATTCACGATATCGATCCAGCCCGAGGACAATGCAAGGATAGGAACGTATTCCCTGATCTACACGATCATATCCGAGGACAAGGGAACGAACATCACTTCCTCAACCATCACGGTGAACGTAAAGAACGCCCCCGATGAGAGCGGTGGTGGATCAATAGCAGATGGGCTTTCGGACTTCATTACCGACATATTCCCGTTCCTTGAAGGACTTCCCACGGGTGTGGTGATCGCTCTTTTCCTGATCATACTTCTCGCATTGATCGGAGGAATTGTCTACATCGGCATCTTTGTCGCAAAGCGCTCCGCGCAAAAGAAAAGAGATCCATTCGCCGAGCAGAAAAGGATATACAAGGAAATATACGGGCGGGACCCGACACCTGAAGAGATCACGGCTATGCGGGGTGAGAAGGATGAAAGTTCCACTGATATCACCAAGGAAGGAGAAGAGGATGCGCAGTCCCCGCAAGAAGAGGATCAGGTCATTCCGCCTGAAGCGACAGAGAGCGGGCAGACGATACCCATACCGGTCGACGACAAGATAGATACCGGCGATAAGGAAACGGATGAGCTTCTGGACAGGTTGTTCGATTAGGGGGACCGTCGTCCCGATCGGCCGAGGATCCTTCCTGTGTCCTTCTCTCTCAGGTAGATCTTCCTGTCCCCATCCACTTCCCTGACCACCTCGTAGTTCTTGAAGAACCAGATCAGGCCCACTATCAGTGCAAGAATGACACCGCCAAGAAAGATCGGTATGAACGGTATTGACTTGTCCTCGGTGATCTTTACTCCCTCATCATCGATCGTATCGTCATCATCATCCCCGTTCACCACTTTGTCCACCCGGACCATGAAGTCCTCCTGGGTGCTGCCGACCTCGTTTCCGAAACCATCGGTGAATACCAGATAAAGGGTGTATGATGATCTCATCCCAAGTGTGGCATCCTTTGGGATGGTAACGGTCACTGTAAACGGGTTTTCCTCACCTTTTTGTACATTATCCCAGTTCATTCTGGAAAGCTTTGCTTCCCATGTTCCATCGGATATGGAAAGTGAAGCATCCGTTGGAACTATAGCATCCGAGATCGTCTTTTCCGTGATCGCGAAATTTCCCTGAACAACCATGTCCGTCTCATTGTTCGAAACCTTTTCAGAGGCTGTATCTGAGGGTATGCTGATATCACCCGATACGGAAGAAGGGGATGCATCGGTTGAAAGGCCATCAAGGGTTACCAGAACGATCAGCACCGCAACAATATACTTCATGAGCCTCACTCGGACCAACCTCCGGACATTGATATGCCGTCCTTCCTTGTTCTTTCTTTCCCTTCATTCAACGGTTACGGATTTTGCCAGGTTCCTTGGTTTGTCGATCGCGCAACCGCGGAGATCTGCTGCGTGATAGGCCAATAGCTGAAGTATCACCGAGATGGGCAGGGGAGAGAAGAGGGGATCCACCTTCGGGTAGGTAAGTATTTTATCGGTGTATCTCCGAACATCCGAATCTCCATCGGGAGCCACCGCCAGGACCGGGCTTCCCCTGGCCGAACACTCTCCTATGTTGCCCAGCATCTTGACGCTGGTGTGATCATCGGCTATCAGAGCAACGATGGGCGTTTTCTCAGTTAGAAGTGCCAACGGTCCGTGTTTCAGTTCCCCGGCAGGGTATCCCTCGCAGTGGATGTACGAGATCTCCTTCATCTTGAGGGCCCCTTCAAGAGCGGAGGGGTAGTTGAGGTACCTTCCCAGGTAGAATGCGTTCTCGGACCCGGCGAACCATTTCGCCTCTTTTTCGATACTGGTCGTGTCCTTCAGTATCCTCTCAACGGATCTTATGGCTGTCCTGAGACCCTCCCGGACCTTGTTGAAATCGTCCCTCTTTAGACGCCCCATGGAATACCCGAGGTGAGAGGAAAGAAGATACATCATCACAAGTTGAGATGTGAATGTCTTGGAGGCTGCAACGCCGATCTCGGGCCCCGAGCGGAGATAGAACGTCATATCGGTCTCCCTGGTAATGGTCGATCCCACAACGTTCGTCAAGGCAAGGGTTCTGAGGCCGCGTCCCTTTGCCTCTCTTGCTGCCATTATCGTATCCAGCGTCTCCCCCGACTGGGTGATGAAGATCATCAGGGGATCATCATCGGTGGTATCCGCAAACCGGTACTCCGATGCCATGGAGACCGTCGTCGGGAGCCCAGTGAACTTCTCGAAGAGATATTTTCCAAGGAGACCTGCATGATAGGAGGTGCCGCAGGCCACTATCCTGATAGCACTCGTTCTGACAAGGTCCCTTGGAATTGTGTCCTCGTCGGACCTCCACCCGGTAAGGGTTTGATGCAGTGACCTCGGTTGTTCGAAGATCTCCTTGATCATGTAATGCTTGAACCCGCCCTTTTCAGCATCTTCAAGGGTCCAGTCCACTGTTGTCCACTCTGGTTCGACCCTGCTTCCGTCCAATTTCCAGACATCGATACCTTTGCTCGTTATCTTTGCAATTTCTCCGTCACCCATGAACATGAACCTGTCCGTGTACTTCAAAAGGGCCGTTACATCGGATGCAATGAACCCCTCGTTCACTCCTTTTCCAAGGACCATGGGGCTCTTTTCCCTGGCAGAGATTATCTCGTCCGGATGGTCCCGGTGCAGGACAAGTATCGCGTATGAGCCTTCCAATTTCGATATCGAAGTCCTGACGGCCTTCAGCAGGTCTCCTTCGCAGGTCCTGTACTCCTCTGCGATAAGATGGGGGATGACCTCAGAATCCGTCTGGGTGACGAATGTGTGTCCCTTCTCCATCAGCTCCTGTTTCAACGAAAGATGGTTGTCGATGATCCCGTTGTGGACCACTGCGATCGAAGAGTGTTCATCGGTATGGGGGTGGGCGTTGATCTCGCTCGGAGGGCCGTGGGTCGCCCACCTTGTATGGGAAATGCCCGTGTGAGAATCGATGTTCTCGATGGAAGATGCCAATTGTGAGATATACCCTGCGCTCTTCTGGACAAATATCGGAGCATCCTCCTCCCTTTGATCTATCACAGCTATGCCGGATGAGTCGTAACCTCTGTACTCCAGCCTTTTCAGCGAATCCAGAAGGACGATCGATGCCTCCCGACCACCCGCATAACCAACGATACCGCACACTTTCTCCACCTCACACCGCTGTTGTCCCATCATGCAGGTTGTCTCTCAACCTCCTCATCGGTCCAACCTCACAACCGTTCCCTATTATGACACCGGGACCAAGGGATACGTGGTGCGAGATCTCGCAGTCCGATCCAACGACCGCTCCAAGTGTCTTGGAAGCAACATACCTCTCGAGCTTTATCGTGTATTCGCCTTTTTCAACACCGAAGAAATCTCCAATGGAAGCTCCTGGTGCGATCACGGATTGATATATCGAGGAATGACCTCCAAGTGTTATATCGTCCATGAGGAGGGATTCCTTGACTATGGAAAAGGGACCGATATTGCAGTTGTCACCGATCGAAACATTGGAACTGATGTAGGCTGACGGTCCAATAGCCGTGTTCGAGCCTATCACCACAGGTCCCTGGATAACGGTATTTGCCCTGATCCGGGATTGTGGTCCGATCTTCACCTGGCCCATGATGACCACGCCATCTTCCAATGTGCCCTGGATATCCTTGGGTGTGGAGGATAGACAGAACTCGTTGAGGTCCAGAAGATCCCATGGATAAACCGCATCCAGCCATTTGTCCGCCCTGTGGATGCATATATCCCTCCTTTTTGCCTCCTCCGATATGCAGGATGTGAGGGAGAGGGGTTCCCCGAGCCCCCTTGCCTCCAACCTGGCGAAGATGTCGGTATCAAGGAGATATGTTCCGGTGTTGATAAGTGTGGACCTCGATGTGTCCTGGTAATCCCAGAGGGCAAGTGCGAAGATCGATGGAGTTCCGGAACTTATCAGGTCTTCGGTGAGCTTCTGCTTGTCCGTAATGCGCTTGAGGGAGTTTCCGGAGACCTCGATTATACCGTACTTGGAGGAGTTCGATGAGGAGGAGGCCAGAACGCCCCAGTCTCCCTTCTTGGTTCCCATCAAGGCCCTCAGAGGTTCGGCTCCTATTAGCGAATCTCCAGGTACAACAAGGAACTGCCCGTCCATTTTGTCCTTTGCCTGGAACAGAGCATGAGCAGTACCCAGCTGGAACTTCTGTTCCACATACTCTATGTTCAACCCCATCTCCTTTCCGTCGCCAAAGTAGTTCATTACCTTTTCCTTCTGATACCCGACGACCATGACGATATCATTGATGTTGTTACCGGCCAGAGCCTCGACGACATAGGACAGCACCGGACGGTTTGCCACCGGTAACATTCCCTTTCCCCTGCTCCCCGTTAGCGGACGGAGCCTTTTTCCCTCGCCTGCAGCGAGAACGACTGCTTTCATGGAAATACCCCTGTTGGATTACAAAAACGAAGTTATAGATAATTTTCTACAATATTCCGGATGAAAGAGATGTTTCGGGGAGATCAGAACGTATCATCGATTATCCTGGTGATCTCCTTCTCGAGCTCCTGGCGAACTTCATCCTGGAGCTCCTTGGGAACTGTCCTGATACCGAGATGGACACTGGCCTTTGCGACCTTCATGGCCGCCAGGGTCTGTTTCAACCTGGATTCGTAGTACTCTTCAAGTGCCTCCTTCAGTTCCAGTTTCAGTTCCGGGTTCTCGTCCATGGCATTCCGGACCTTTGCCTTGATCTCATCCTTTATCATGTCCCGGACGACCTCGAGAAGAAGATCCTCTCCTCCAAGGACCTCCTCAAGTGACGATGTGAACAACCTTCCCAAATTGGTATTGCCGGACATTGCAAGATCACCTTCCACTGGGACAAATGAAACGAGTGGTATTAATAATATTGCCGAAGGCTCAGATCGATGAGGAGGTCATATCCCAGACGGTCCTCCCCTCGGCCCTGCCTGCGATCCTCTTCATTATACTTCCCATAAGTGGGCCGTGCTTGCCTTCCCTGAACCTGATGACCTGTTCTGTTGAGTTTGAAATCGTTATATTGATGGTGTCCCGGACATCATCATCCTTCAAGGGCTCCAGAGAGAGCTCCCTGACAGCTTCTTCGGGAGATATATCCTTCTTCGAGAGCAGGGTAATGAGACCTGGCAATCCTTCCCATACGACCTTTCCACTTGTGGTCATCTCGAGGGCTTCTTTCACCTTCTCCTCTTCAATGGAGCAAACACCAGACCTCTTCAGATGCTTCATGGTCTCGGCCAGGAACATGGCAGCCTTCTTGATATCCACACCCGCTTTCACAATCTGCCTGAACACACCGATCCAGGGAGAAACGACAAGCGAATGTGCAACATGCCTGGGCACCCCTGCCCGGACCGCCGTCTCTTCATCCTCCCACCATGGTGTCGGGACCTGGGCAGCCACCCTACCCATTATTTCCTTTGTGATCACGATCGGGGGTCTGTCCGTATCAGGATACATCCTGTCCGGGCCGGGGAGGATCCTCTCAAAGGTCGTCGTGTCCGGTGTGAGGAGCTGCCTTGTCTCGTTGGGAACCCCGAAGAAGGCCTCCTTGGACCTGATATATACTTCTTTCACACCGGTGAGCGTGTCCTCCTTGGGCCCCCAGACGATCACTGCTGAATCTTTTTCCGTTCCATTCAGTCTCTCCATGATCGCTTTGACATCATCCCCGGTGATGCCTCCGAACGGTTCATCATCGGAGGTCAGCAGGTTCGGCATCCTGTCGAGGCATGCTATGACCCGGAGGCGTCCCGATACTTCGTCGGCAAAGGTCTGGTCCCCGTGTGTTGGGTGTGAGAATATCGAAGAAAAACCCGGGATAAGGACCGCTTTGACATCGAGATCATCCCTTTTCTGGATCGGGCCATCGAACCAGGGGTTCAAGGCCCCTATCTTCCGTCCCTCGAAGATATCGGTGACATCCTCGAACCTCATATCAGTGAACTCATCCGCATCCATCGAATCCGGATCCGCATCCCTTTCCTCAAGCTCTTTTTTTATTTCAAGCAGATTATGCTGTCTTATCGCCTCTCCGGCCGTGATGGGTGGGATAAGGTCTATCTTCGGAACACCTTTTATCTCGATCCTGACGCCACCTTCAACTGAGACATTGACATCCTGGCGTGTTGCTCCCTGTCCTCTTCTCACAAGTCCGGTGGACCTCATCACCCAGCCGAGAACCTCTGCCAGCTCTCCGGCTTCCCCCGGGTTCCTTGCATTGGGTTCCGTGACGACCTCGACGAGAGGTATGGAAAGGCGGTCGGTCCGAAAGACCACCTCGTGTCCGATATCGCTCATCTCCCTGCATGCGTCCTCTTCAATGGATATCTGTCTGATGTCGATGTCTCGTTCGTCCTTCCAGTGCACGTGTCCACCGAGAGATATTATTGCAGTTCTCTGGAATCCTGTTGGGATCGACCCGTCCAGGTACTGCTTCCTGGAAACATGGACCTCGTCCACCAGGGCGCAATTCATCGCCCTTGCGATGACCATGGATATCTCAAGCGCCTTCTCGTCCATCTCGAAGGGTGGGGTTTCGTCGATCTCATAGGAGCAGCATGTGTCGGAAAATGTCTGGTATGTGATGTTCTTCTTTGTCTTGAACTCCATCAGAGCGGTGCCGTCGTACGTCCCCATCTCGGAGAGCGTCGGCCTCATGTGTCTTGTTATCTCATAATGAGCGGGATCGTTCCGATATATGGGTGGGCACCTGCAAAAGAGCTTTCTGTCGGTATCCAGCTGCTGGTGTATCTCCAGACCGCATTTGAAACCGAGCGCTTCGAAATCCACGTCGTCATGCATCTTCATCAGCTCCAGGCTCACTGCCCAGGGAACGAATATCCCGAAAATGAGAGACATATATAAAATAGTGGTCAGAGAGGGTGACCCTCTATGCCGAGCAGGACGGATATCATCTCCAAAAGGAGCCCGGTTCCAATCAATATTTGCAGGACCGAGTTGGAATTTGCATTCTTACAACATACTATTATCAGCATTCCACCGGGTCATTGAGGAAAAAAATGGAATGGTGGAACGAACGATGGCTGATGATATGATACATTCAACGAAAATTAATAAATATCCGCACACACAATTGAGACAGAGTACATTTTGTACGCCTGGGTGATGCACATGCAAACTAGATGGATACTTTCCTTTTTTATTATGGTAGCGATGATAATGGGCGGAATGCCGATACTGTTATCATTCGAGAGCGAAGATTCAGTGGGTGCAGTAGGAGATGTGGACCCACCCACGAGAGGGGGCCTTTACCAACATTCCGAGACACATAATGTGACCTTCTCGAAGCCCACATTCTACGGGGACAAGGATGCGAATTATCCGGCGAACGATCTGGATAACAACAGCTGGGATGAGATAGGTTTTGTTGTTTTCTTCCAGGATCAGCACAAGACATCCAAAACCGTTGCTGTGTTCGAGCCAACGGTTT
>JAYEPK010000228.1:0-4196 GCA_034723935.1 Thermoplasmatota archaeon | reverse complement strand
GGCGTGAAAAGCAGAAGGAAAGCTGGAAGGAGCAGATGGAAGAGTGGCTCTCCTCGGGATACCTGGCCCCCAGTTACCCTGACATACTTCAAAAGGATTTCAATGAGCTGGAGAAATGGTTCACAAAGCTTTCATCCAATATAGCAAAGATCAAGGAGAACCTGGAATGGTTGATGTCGATCGACGAAATAGAGGTCCAGGAACAGAAGGACCTTCTGATCGAGGCTATGAAGGAAGCAGAGGACATGGGAAAGATCGATTCAAAGATCGCCGATTTCAAGATAGGACTAAGCGGCATCGAGGAGAAAAGGAACGAGATAAAGAGATGGGCCAAACTATGGAAGGATGAGGGTTACAACACGGAGAAGATAGAGGAAGGGATGGGAGCTGACCTTACAACTGCATGGAATATCATGACCCAGTTCATGGACGACATCCAGAATCTCAAGGAAGCGAAGGAGGAAGTGGAGGGAATCAAACAGAGCGAGGGTTCAGAAAGCTTCATGGGAGATATCAGGGACATCGAGTTCCTTCTCAACGACACAGGAGAACTGGAGAACATAGGAAAACTTCTTACCGATCTCAAGGACACCATTGAAACGGAAAATACCGAAAAGGCATCCATCATGGAGAACGCACAGAAGATCAAGGAAATGAACTTTGATGTGTCCCACGTGCTGGGTTCGACAGGGCTCAGGGCAAAGGTACTGAGAGAGAGGATGGAACTGATAGACAACAACGCAAGAAGGATACTGAATATCAGATCGAACCTTGAAGAGTTTGATAAAAGAGATCTGAAAGATGAGATCGAAAGCTTTGCTACGGCCACTACCGACCCACTCAACATCGACGAATATGAAGATGGTTTCCTCAAGATCAAAGATAAAGTGGACAAACTTTCACAGAAAAGGGAAGAGATAAGAAGAGAGGTCGAAGATTGGAGAAGCCAGGGATACAATATTGGGGAGATCGAGAGCAAGATAGACCTCCCCGTTGAACAGCTTGAGACATTCAGGGGGGGGTTCATCTCCAAACTCAGTGAGCTCACCGGCCTGAAGGAGAACCTCTCTAAGATGGACCACAGGTGGTTGGAGGAGGAGTTCAATGCGGTTGAAGGGATGCTCCTGGACCCCTCGAACATAAACTTTATTAAAGATAAGATGAAAGAGTTATATGAGAGAATAGAGACAAGGGAATCCAAGCGTGCCATGGTCAGAACCGATATGGAGGGGTGGTCCAAAGAGGGGTTCACCATTGACAAGTTGAGTGCTGTGCTTGAGGATGATGACACTGTGTTCATGCACATCCATGACGAGATGGGGGAGAACATCTCCAGAACCAGGGAATTGATAAAAAGACTTGATTCACTGGATACAACGTTCTTCAAGGAGAAGGCTGCGGGATCAAGGGCAAGGATGATGGACCCTTTCAACATTGAAAGCTCGAAAGGACTCCTTGACACTCTCTCCCAGGCGATCGACCTCGACAGGAAGCAGCGAGATGGATTCATAAGCGAGATCGAAGAGCTTGACAAGCAGGGATGGCATACGAAAGGTATCTTGGAGACCACCACCGATACTCCGCCTGAATACCTTCAACAGGAGCTCGAAAATGCGAGGAACAAGATAGACAGACTGAAGACCGCACAGCAGGAGATCAATGACTGGAACGCCCTTGAATCGAAGTGGCTTGATGAAAACATTGAAAGTGTAAGGGAACACCTGACTAAAATAATGGAGTTCGATGATGCCATAAAAGAGTTCGAAGATCTCAGGACTCAAGTGGAGATCAATAAACAGAAAAGGGAGACCATACGCAACAAGCTAGCCGAGTGGAAAGATATCGGATACATAACCAAAAAGGTCGAGAAGCTCCTTGACTCCAATATCGAAAGCCTTTTGGGGGAGTTCGACTCTATAAAAGGAAGTATAGAGGAACTGGAGAAACTGCAGGCCACCTTCGATTCATTGAGTATAGAACATTTCAAAGCAGAGGCGGAAGAGATCGAGTTCAAACTGAACGACCCGGAACTGGTAGAAGAGATTCGGATCAACATCAATGAACTGGAAAAGAATATCCAGGAAGACAGATCAAGGAGAGACCATTTCAGACAGAGGATCGACGATTATCTGAAAGAAGGCTTCATGAACGCAGAGAACCTCCGAAATTTCCTTGACGAGGAAATATCCATAGTCGAGTTGGAATTCAATAATTTCAGGAAAGAGGTCGACCTTTTCAAGAATTACATGGAAAAGGTCGGTTTCTCCTTCAAAGGTACCGATAGCATGGAAGCGAATGAGAAAGTTGTTAAAGACAAACTGTTCATGAAATTGATCCCGTTCAATGAAGGATGGACCTTCGATACCTTTGTGGTTGGCAGCTGCAACGGAATAGCCCATAAGGCCGCAATAGAGGTGGCAAATAATCCGGGAAGGGATTACAATCCACTTTTTATTATCAGCCATCTGGGCCTGGGCAAAACACATCTTCTACATGCCATAGGGAACAGCATCAAGGGAAATAACCAAAATCGCAATGTGGCCTATGTTTCGATCGAGAAATTCACCAATGATCTTGAGAAGGCAATGGACATGGACAGGATCGAGGAATTCCGGGATCATTACAGATCGCAAGATGTCCTGCTCATCGACGACATACCCTTTATTTCCGGAAAAGAGGAAACACAAGAGGAACTTTTCAATACCTTCAATACTCTATTTGAAAGTGGAAAACAGATCGTTATGACCTCGGACAGACACCCCAAGGACATACCAAAACTTGCAAATAGACTCCGGTCGAGGTTCGAGGGTGGGGTGATCGTAGAGATAGAACCCCTCGATGGAGACACAAAGACGAAGTTGATCGAAAATGAAGCGGAGCAAATCCACCTCAAGATCCCGGAGAACCTTATGGAAAACATGTCCTCCATTATCAAGGGAAACGTGAGGGACTTGAAGAGCATTCTCAAATCGATAGGAATGAAATACAAGACCGAAGGCAAGGCCCTTGACGAGGAACTGATAAAGAACATCATATCCGAAAGGAACGATGATAAAGAAGGTCAGAAGATTGACAAGGCCCTTGGTGACATGTAATAACAAGGTCCGATCAAAAGCATCGAACCTTGAACTTTTCAGACCGGGTTTGGCCTTTATTACCATTACTCCCTGTTTAAAGGATCGAACGATTGGAGGAAGAGCGCCTAAGACATAGTAATCATCAGAACTTAACACTCGACCAATATGAGACGCGGTGATCATATCAATGTTGTAAAGTTTCATATACGGGTTTGAATATTCTATAGGATGAAGAAAAGTATTGATTGATGATCTATTCCTCATCCGACAGAAAGACAAGCAGAGATCCTTCAATGCATTTTATTTCGAAGTTTCCGCCTGTAGGTATGTTGTGAATCCCACGGGTAGAACCCAACGGGAGACTCTCGCTTTGAAGCTCCCACCTCAAGCCCCGGGTAGTGACCCGGCAGTCCATCGAGAGCGGTACAATGGACAGGGTTCGACATATTGCCGTTGACCGGAAGATCTCACTCTTGCATAGGGGAATGAACCGATCTTTTTCCAACCAGATCTCAAATCTTGCTTTACAATCATTGTTGAAAGGGATCAGCAGAGATGATAGTACATGATCCAACCTTCCCGATCTACCGCCGACAAGGAGTATCTCTTCCGCTTCCAGTTCAATAGCAGCATCCACCGCAAGATTACCGTCGGTGCTGTCCTTATCCCGCGGGAAGGACCTGATCTCAACTCCTGCGGATCTTGCATACGATATATGCTTTTGTCCTATAGAATCGAGGTCCCCGATCAGCATATCCACCTTTATACCGTTCTCAAGAGCCGACATATAACCCGAATCAGCGCAGATCACAATGTCCTCTTCTTCGATCTTCGGCAGGTGGGAAGCATTGGCAAGTATTATTACAACTTTCTTTCCCATGTGGACAAGAGTATGTGTTCAAAATAGAAAAACCTTCATGGAAGGGTCTTCAGCAGTTCTGAGCAGAGAATTGAATGATCGGCGTAACTTGTCAGTATTTATAGTCACGAACTTATGAACCTGAACTTAATTGTTCGTGATATCGTCATTGGGTAAAACTACGACATCTTGCCGATCTTTACCCAATGAAGATGCTCGCAGAACCGGAGTCCGAAGGAAGCGATTCTGCGAGTCTATAT
>JAYEPK010000227.1:0-4209 GCA_034723935.1 Thermoplasmatota archaeon | reverse complement strand
TAGTGGATATGGACTGCAGGAAGGTCCTGATCACCAAGTTTCCCTGTGAAATAGATGAGGTGGAGGTCCTTACTCCGGAGAAGATATTGGAACTTGCAAGAAATGGACCTGGAGCCGATGAGGGGAAGAGCAGGTATTGAAGATGTGATCCTTGGAAGGGGTTCATGGATCGGTATGACACTACCTTGGTAATCATTAAAAGGAATGACCTTCACTTCATCTTTATGACAGAAAGCGGTAAGAGGTCCTGTCCCAAGTGCTCCGGGGAGATGGTCTGCGGGGCCCTGATCGATCGGGGATATACGTCCAGCGAACGGCAGCAGTGGAAACAGGAATGCAAGGAAAAGAGTGATATGTACACCGATCTCTACGATGTCATTTCCTACAAATGTACCGGATGCGGATACCTGGAGAACTACGCATTCAAACCGGAATCGGACAAGAATGAAGAAGAAGGCCCCCCTGTCATCTGATCTCATTTCTTCCTGGGTTGTTTCTGTATATATCTCAGGTCCAGCCTGCCGTTGACCATCATTCCTTTCTTGACCCTTTTGAACAGATCGAAGAGCCCCATCATGTCCTCCTGGAGCTCCGGAAGGAATTCGAAGAGCACCCATGTCAAGATCACCATCATCACCAGAGAGAGAACCTTTGCGTAGATGTTGTGAGCATCGTAAAAAGAGATGTGCCCTCCGTAGACGACGGAGATGACCGCAACATTGCGGAGGATGTTCGAAACGAAGATGAGCGGTATCACCGCAAGGAGAGCATAGCTCTTTCTCCTAAGATCGGACATGCGGAGAATGTTCTTGATACCGTTCCTCCTTGACCTTATCCATGTTGAACTGCTGTCCCTGGTATTCTTGAGTTCACGGTATGCCCAGCCTTTCCATTCATCCCTGTTCGTCCTCGTGGCAATTACTGCAGATGAGAAAAGGAACAGTGCCAGAGCGGCCGTGCATGCAAAGACGATCCTGATCGATGCATCGGTAGGGTCTCCAGAGGGGATGAGTAGCCCACTCTCCCCTCCCGGTGGGAATCCTGCTTGAATTGTGACATCATGTCCCGTGAGGACCAGGATCCCGTAGGTCGCCCAGGCGACGATGTAGATAAGTGCTCCCTGGGTTGCGGGGATATGCTCCAGGATAAAGTAGATGCTTCCCGTTAGAAAGGCCGTTCTCATCAACCATCCGATGGACTTTGTGCTCTCATTCCATCTATGGTCCAGGTAACAGTGGACCGCAATGAAGAAAAAGAGAAGAGCTCCAAGGAGAGATACCATTCCGTTCACGATATCGAAATGGGCTGGTTCGAGGAAGATAAAGGTCTGTGTGAGCCAGAACAGACCGAAGACAAGGCTCCCCGCTCCCCTGACCAGTGAAGAGTATCTTCCCCCCAGATCCCTGTAGGCTATTCCCAGGAGGATGAGAGATGGTACAAGCAGAGCGATCTCCCAGAAGGTGACCCCACTCAGGATACCTGTATTCTCGGATGCAGTTTCGCCTGCAGCGTTCATGAAGAGCTCTGTCAGCGGGAATATGTCCATTGGTCAAACCTGAAGTGGATTAGTAAATGCTTTCTAATTAAATTAGTGGTATTTTTACCTAGATCGTTCCCATGTATCTTCTGCATGCTACCGATGGATCGCGTTCGCAACTATCCTTCCGGCTCCCATCTCAAGTATAACCGTGTTCAGAGAACCGAATGCGGTCATTTGAATATCAATATTCAAATATGATCAATCCATCCTGTGTCTGGAAGCCGGGTCATAGACCAGGCTGTCATCTCAATCAATATGAAGAACGAGGAATCCAAATGTTTCAGATAATCAAACATCAACAGTTCTCTCCGGTCACATTCTTGTGGGAGATTCTGGCCCCTGATCTGGCCAAGGCTTCCAAACCCGGACAGTTCGTCATGGTTCGGATCCGAGAGGGAGGTGAGAGGATACCTCTCACCATCGCGGATTACGATGTGGAAAAAGGCACGATCACTCTTGTTATCCAGGCCGTCGGGAGATCTTCAAATGAGATGAACGACCTGAAGGAGGGTGATTATCTTCTTGACCTTATGGGGCCCCTTGGAATTCCGAGTCATATCGACAAGAAGGAGGGGAGGGTCGTTCTCGTGGGAGGCGGACTTGGTGTAGCTCCGATATATCCCCAGCTAAGGAAATACAAGGAGATGGGAAATCACACGATTTCTATAATGGGTTTCAGGAACGAGGACCTGATATTCTGGGCGGACAGGTTCATAAAATATTCAAACGAGTTCCATGTTGCCACAGATGATGGGAGCGCGGGGACCAAGGGTTTCGTGACAAATGTTCTGGATGATGTCCTCAAGAGGAACGATGATATCGCGGAAGTGGTTGCCATCGGACCTCTTGTAATGATGAAGGCATGTGCTGAGGTATCCAGGAAGTACGGGATCAAGACAATCGTTTCACTGAATACAATAATGGTCGATGGGATCGGAATGTGCGGTTCCTGCAGGGTTACTGTTGATGGAAAGGTAAAGTTCGCCTGCGTGGATGGTCCGGATTTTGATGCCCACCTGGTCGATTGGGACGAACTTATGATCCGGCAGAAGAGGTTCGACAAGGAGGAATCTCATGCCCAGGAATGCTGGGAACAAGATTGTAGAGCAAAGAAGAAGTTTGAGGAGGGTCAGTAAATGACGTTCAAACCAAGATTACCATGTCCCGAGCAGGACCCGAAGGAAAGGATCAAGAACTTCGATGATGTTGTCATCGGTTATTCGGAGGAAATGGCCATCGAGGAAGCATCCAGATGCCTCCAGTGCAAGAACCCTCTCTGTGTACAGGGATGCCCGGTATCAATAGACATTCCCGGTTTCATAGCTGCCATAAAAGAAGGTGATTTCGAACTCTCCTATTCCATTCTCACCGATCAGAATCCAATTCCTGCTGTATGCGGTAGGGTGTGTCCACAGGAAGTGCAGTGTGAAGCTAAATGCATTCTGGGTATCAAGAACGATCCGATATCGATTGGAAAGCTCGAGAGATTCATCGGAAACTGGGCGGTCAGGAACAATATATGTGCCAGGGAAGAAGTGAACAAGGTCAAACCTCCAAGAAAAGTAGCGATAATCGGGTCCGGACCTGCCGGATTGGCCTGTTCCATGGATCTGGCACTTGCAGGGGTGGATGTCACCGTATTCGAAGCCCTTCACACTTTCGGAGGCGTTCTGAAATACGGTATCCCGTCCTTCCGTCTTCCGAAGGATGTGATCGATGCTGAACTTGGAAAGGTGAGGAAGCTCGGAGTGAAGTTCGTCGCGGATCATGCGATAGGGAGGATATTCACCATCCCCATGATGATGGAAGAGATGGGTTTTGATTCTGTTTTCATCGGGACCGGTGCAGGTCTTCCCAAGTTCCTGAACCTTAAAGGAGAGGAATTGAACGGCGTTCAATCCTCGAACGAGTTCCTGACACGGGTGAACCTAATGAACCCACCCGGAGTAAAGGACTGTTATACTCCGATCGGGTGCGGCAAGAAGATAGCTGTAGTTGGTGCTGGAAATGTGGCAATGGACTGTGTGAGAACAGGTATCAGGCTCGGAGCCGAAAGATCCATGATCGTTTACAGGAGGGCAAAGGAACAGGCTCCTGCCAGGGCCGAGGAGGTCCACCATGCCGAACAGGAAGGTGTTGATTTCCACTTCCTTTCAAATCCGGTAGAGATACTTGGTAAGGATGGATGGGTCACGGGTCTGAAGCTTCAGAAGATGGAGCTTGGTGAACCCGATGCATCCGGAAGACGCAGACCCATACCGATACCCGATTCTGAAAATACTATCGAATGTGACACGGTAATCATCGCGGTCGGGACCTCATCAAACCCCATCATCGGACAGACCACTCCAGGCCTCGGACTGAATGAGTGGGGTTATGTCAATGTGGATGATGATCAGATGACATCCGTACAAGGTGTTTTTGCCGGAGGGGATATAGTTACGGGTTCGGCAACCGTTATCCTGGCCATGGGGGCTGGAAAAGAGGCCGCAAAGGGAATTCTCAAGTATCTGGGTATTGCTGGGATGGAGAAGGTCTGTGAAACAAATGATCGTTGATCAGGCGGGAATTATACCCTGGGTTTCATCAGCGTCCCCCAGAGATATCGGTTCATGATGATGAAGTAGACCTGCACTGATCGTAATGATCGCGAACATGGTCTACTTCAT
>JAYEPK010000226.1:0-4212 GCA_034723935.1 Thermoplasmatota archaeon | reverse complement strand
TCCGGTTCTGCGAGCATCTTCATTGGGTAAAGATCGGCAAGATGTCGTAGTTTTACCCAATGACGATATCACGAACAAATAAGTCTAAAACAATAAGTTCGTGACTATAATAATGTAACCTTTCAAGCCAAAGTTTGTGAACTCCATGATGCCCCTACATCCCTATCCACTATTCATTTCCTGATATCGTTGAATAAAGTGATCCCGTGCACATCATCTTTGTTACTGGAAAACCGTCTCTCTCATTTTATGAAGTTCCTGTCAGATGGGAATTCCAATCCGATGGGATCGTTGAAACTTTCTGACCTTTCCTCGATCATCACCTCTGAAAAGGCAACGATCACCTGCTCGAAAGGAAAGCAACCAGCTTTTTCAGAGCATTTATCCTGTGGCTCATCGAATTCTTCTCCTTCAGGGACATCTCCGCAAAGGTTATGCTCTTCCCTTCGGGAATGAATATCGGATCGAAGCCAAATCCCTGCCTCCCCCGGATCTCCCTGGATATGGCTCCCCTGCATTCACCCCTGAAGAGTCCGGTCCCACCGTTCTTCATCCTGTAACCGATAACTGTCCTGAAAACTGCTCCCCTGTCCTTGACCCCTTCCATCAACTTCAGAATTCCTTCATTTGAGATGGTCCTCTGAACGTATGCCGAGTAAACACCGGGAAACCCGGAAAGAGCATCGATGAAGAGACCCGAATCGTCCTTTATCAGGGAAACACCATCTTCAATAGTTGGCGCCAGCTGGTCGAGCCCGTACTGGACAACCTCCTCCAGTGTACCTGCCTGCACCTCGATGAACATGGATTCCTGCAAACCGACCTCCAGTTCCAGAGTATCCATGTATCTTTTTATCTCCTTCAGCTTTCCCGGGTTCGTTGTCACTATCCTGATCATATCTCTCATTGCGTCCACCTCTCTGACAGATATCTCCCCCTCCTGTCGATATCTCTCATCTTCTTCTTCACGACATCATGGTCCCTGTTGGACGATCGATATCCTTCCCAGAAGCTCTCTTCGATCGGCGAGAGAGCGCCGTGGGTGGAGTGGAACACCTCGAAGAAGAGACGCAGGTCCACTCCTTTCTTTTCTATCTCTTCCGTCCTCTCGGAAAGGGACATGTCAATTAGCCCCAGTCCGGACCCGTTTCCCTCCGGCAGAACAATGAAGTTCGAGGTGGTGAGATCGCCGTGGACCATGTCCCTAAAATGCACATCGCCGATCATCTTACCCATTAAAAAAAGGGCATCCATCTGCTCCGACCTATTCCAGGTATTGAGGACCGAGGCCAGACGGGGCCCGGGGAGCAGTTCCATGAGAAGGATACCCTCTTCCGGGTCCGCATCAAGGACGTATGGGGTCCTCACACTGTTCGATCTCATGTTCCCGAGCATCCTTGCCTCGTTCCGGGTCCTGTATCTCTTCAACCGACCCTCCAAATCCTTTACCCTGTAACCCTTCGGGACCCTGAACTTCTCGACCGCAGGGATGTCTCCGACATCCCTCCTGGTGATAACGGCTTCGGCTCCCTTTCCGATGATCTCGCCTTCCCCCGGGAGAGTTCCAGCTCTCATTTCGACCGTACCGGGAGTGTGGATGCTCATGATCTCCCTCTCCTTCTTCCAGATCACTTCCACCTGATCTGTTCTGAACTTCTGGTCGATGATCGTATCCTTCAGTTCGTGCCTTGCACCACCTAAGTACATCCTCTCTCCGAGATAGGCGATCATCGCACCATTATCAACGGCAAGTGAGGGAGGCGGGGCAAAGCTCTTTGCACCTCTCTCTCTTGCCATTATGCTCACCATCTCCTTGAGCCTGCTGTTGCAGGCAACCCCACCACCTAGCAGAACCTCCTCTGCACCTATATGGGCGACCGCCCTCTCGGTGACCTCGCAGAGCATGGAGAAACAGGTCTCCTGAACGGACCTGCATACGGAATGGATCGATGCTCCCTTCCTCCGGAGATTCAAGGCAGCTGTAAGAACACCGGAAAATGACATGTCCATTCCCTTGACGGAATACGGGAGCTCCAGGAATTCCGGGTCCTCCTCGCCGGACGCCCCCTTTACACCCGGAACGGCCTCCCCTCTAGCCAAAAGCTCAATCTTCGGACCGGCGGGGAAAGGAATCCCCATCTCACGACCGAGTTTGTCGAGCATGTTACCGATCCCAATATCAAGCGTCTCACCCATGACACGGTATCTTCTCTTGACAAAAGCGATCACCTGTGTATTTCCACCTGAAGTATAGAGGAGGACCGGATCCTCAGCACCCAGAAGCTCCCCTATCTCGAGGTGGGCCACGCAGTGGTTTGCACCGATTATCGGTATTCCATTCTGCAGGGACATAACCCTTGCGATCGTTGCTCCGACCCTCAAGCAAGGTCCCAGTCCGGGCCCCCGGGAGAATGCAACAAGGTCAAGGTCCCCAGGTTCGATGGAAGCTTCTTCGAGGGACCTTCTTACAACATCAACACCAACTTTGACATGGTGGTCAGCAGCTTCCCTGGGGTGAATTCCACCCTTGTCCGGAACGTACATATTCCTGACGTTGGAGACGATCTTGCCGTCCAGTACGATACCCGCACCGAACGTGTGGGCTGTGGATTCTATTCCCAGGATACGCATCACGGTCCCAAGGGACCTGACCTAAATTAATTTGTGGTCACTTTCCGGGCCCGGTATCTCCTGCGTCCCTTCGCCCAGAGGATCAAGAGGACGGGAAGGACCACAACGGATGACAGAAATGAATAGATTATCGAAAGTGCTGTCACCTGTCCGAACTGCTGGAGCGGGGGCATTGTCGCGAACGATAACAGTCCAAAGCCTGCAACTGTGGTCAATGCAGCACCGAAAAGTGCAGACCCGGTGTTCAATATCGTGTTCTTGGAGGCCTCGAGCAGATCCTCTTCCTCCTTGATATCCTCCACGAAACGATGGGTGATATGTATCCCGTAGGTTATCCCGAGACCAACGGTTAGAGCACCTATCGTTATGGTCATCACGTTCAGCGGAATTCCCACAAGATACATGGTTCCGGCTATCCAGATCACGCAGAAAACCACGGGAAGAACAGCCACCCCTCCGAGTAGCAGGCTTTTCTCTTCCAGGAAGAATACCAATGTAAGTACGAAGAACGATACGATGATCGTGATAAGCAGTGAGGATATCTGGGATTGATTGATGGAATCCAGTATCACAGCCATCAGGATGGATGAACCGGTGACGGATACATCATCCACACCATTTCCCTCCATTTCCTGAATTGGATCATCGATCTCCATCAGTTCATCATAGAGCTCCCATGCCTCCTTGTCTTCCTCTGTTGATATGATGAAGGCAATGACTGCCATCGTGAACTCACCATCATCATTGTGGATGACCCTTCTTGCGGTCGATGGCTGCTCCTCGTAAAAAGCATCCAGAACGAGCTTTACTTCGGCTCTGGTCCTTCCTTTTTCAGGAAGACCGGTCGTGTAGTTGAAGGTGTTCCGATACTCGATCACAAAAGGGGAATCGGGCATTATCAAGCTCATCCGTGAATAGATGTCCTTCATCGAATACAGCAGGAAATCCGCTTTCGGTTTATCTCCTTCGATGAGTATATACTTCGACCCGATCCCCATGGTCTTGTTCATGGCACGATCCATTGCCCGGAGGACCTCAGGATCGGAAATGTCCCCTTCCACGAGTATTATACCCGTTTCACCGCTTCCACCAAGTGAGAACTCGCCAAGGAGATAGGGGATATCCTTCGACTCCTGAAGGTTGTCCGGAAGAAAATCATTGACATCAAAGGTTACCTCACTGTTCAATGCGGCAGCGAACATACCGAGAGTTATGATCCCGACGACCACCAATATCGTGATCGGATGTTTCTCTGCCCGGATGGTCAGACCAAGGATGGCCCGATTGGTCAACCGGTTGCTGGCCTTCTCCTTCTCGCCCAGGTTGCTTTTACCCTCCTTGACACCCCTGAACAGACTCTTCCCCCTGGATGCTCTCCGCTCATCCAACAATATCTTGACAGAGGGAATGAACACGAGCATGATGATGAACGAGGCCGATATTCCAACTGCGGACATTACACCGAACTGGAGTATGAGTCCAACAGGCGATACCAGATTGGAAAGGAACGCCAGAACGGTTGTAAAGGTTGCAAGGAGAAGGGCCATACCAACAGAGGCTGACATGGACGTGAGCGCCTCC